>JBILYJ010000103.1:0-13335 GCA_044377795.1 Reyranella sp.
CGTCGACCAGGGACTCGAGCTTGGCGCGCGAGAGCTTGATGACGAGATGCTTCGGACCGCTGGCATCGGCCGTGATGAACGGCAGGTTGATCTCGGTCTCCTTGGAGTTGGAGAGCTCGATCTTGGCCTTCTCGGCCGCTTCCTTCAGGCGCTGCAGGGCGAGCTTGTCGTTGCGCAGGTCGATGCCCTGCTCCTTTTTGAACTCGTCGGCCAGGTAGCTGATGATGCGCTGGTCGAAGTCCTCGCCACCCAGGAAGGTGTCGCCGTTGGTCGCCTTGACCTCGAACACGCCGTCGCCGATCTCGAGGATCGACACGTCGAACGTGCCGCCGCCCAGGTCATAGACCGCGATCGTGCCGGACTTGCGCTTGTCCATGCCGTAGGCAAGGGCCGCCGCCGTCGGCTCGTTGATGATGCGCAGCACTTCGAGGCCGGCGATGCGGCCGGCATCCTTGGTGGCCTGGCGCTGGGCGTCGTTGAAGTAGGCCGGAACGGTGATCACCGCCTGATCGACCTTCTCGCCGAGATAGGCCTCGGCCGTCTCCTTCATCTTGCCGAGAATGAAGGCCGAGATCTGGCTCGGGCTGTACTGCTCGCCGTTCACGTCGACCCAGGCATCGCCACTCGGCGCCTTGTCGATCTTGAAGGGGACGAGCGTCTTTTCCTTGGCGACCATGGGGTCGTCGAAGCGACGCCCGATCAGGCGCTTGACCGAATAGAGGGTCTT
The DNA here is from genome assembly GCA_044377795.1 of Reyranella sp. Taxonomy (GTDB): domain Bacteria; phylum Pseudomonadota; class Alphaproteobacteria; order Reyranellales; family Reyranellaceae; genus Reyranella. The sequence goes on from JBILYJ010000103.1 coordinate 728, forward strand.
CAGTGGATTGGTGACGGCCTGCCGCTTGGCGGCCTGTCCAACCAGACGCTCGCCGCCATCCGTGAAGGCGACCATGGACGGCGTGGTGCGCGCGCCTTCGGAATTCTCGATGACCTTGGTGTCGCCGCCTTCCATGACCGCGACGCACGAGTTGGTCGTACCCAAATCGATGCCAATGACTTTCGCCATGATTCTACTCTCTTCCCTCGGCAGATCGGCCGGACCCCAAAGGCATCCAATCGACCCCCGTGTAATGGTTACCTGCCGGAAAACCCGGATCAGGACAGGGGCTATATAGGTCCTATCCGGCTGCCTACAATGGACCTAAGGACCAAATTCTCCGCTGGAAAGTGCCGTTTGGGGCACCATCAACGGATTCACCAGAGGAGGGCCGGCAGCGCGCCGGACCCCCTAGTTTTCATTGCTGGCAGCGCTGCCGGCAGGCGGGCCACCCTTCGACACAGCGACCATGGCCGCGCGCAGCAGGCGGCCGGCGATCAGGTATCCCGGGATCAGCTCCTGGACGACGGTGCCCGACGGCACGTCGGCATTCTCGATCTCCATCATGGCCTGATGGAATTCGGCATTGAAAGGCTTGCCCAAGCTCTCGATCCGGGTGACGCCGTGACGCTCCAGGACCGACTGCAGCTCACGGTCGGTCGCCTGGATGCCGACGATCACGTTGCGCAAAGCCGGGTCCATGGCGCCGAGATCGGCCGGCAGGGCAGAGAGGGCGCGGCCGAAATTGTCGGCCACGGAAAGTACGTCGCGGGCAAAGCGCTCGACACCGAACTTGCGTTCCTTCTCGACATCCTGCTGGGCCCGGCGGCGCACGTTCTGCGCCTCGGCCAGGGCCCGGAGCTGCTTGTCCTGGAGATCGGCCTTCTCGGCCTGGAGCTGCTCGACGAGGCGCTGCCATTCGGCTGCACTTTCCGGGCGGGGCGGAATGTCGAGATTGTCGGGGTCGACCGGCATATCCGCCGGGGCGCCGCCCGCGGATGGATCGCTGGCCATGTGGTGTCCCCTTGTCTGTTGGTCGCTTGTGGCGGCCTTCACTTAGGGACGACCCCGCCCCGGGTCAACTGGGTCAAACCGCCTGCAGGGGCGCCTGCAGCCTGGTGCCGCGCACGATGATGCCGCCGCGGTCGCCGATGGTCACCTGGCCGTAGCGCTGGGCGAAGATCTCGGGCAGCGGCCGGGCGCGCTCGGCGGCCAGCCACAGGCGCAGCAGGTGACGGCGGCGCTCCGGCTCGGGCCAGTCCTCGAAGCCGGTGCGGTCGTGCAGCATCGTGTGGTTGTGAACCAGCTGCACGTCGCCCGGCTTGAACTCCATGAACGTGTTGAGCGCGGGATCGTTGGCCAGTGAGTCGAACAGGTCGAGGGCCTCGACCAGTTCCGGCGTGTGCCGCGGCGCCTCGGGGAAGCGCTGGGCCGAGTCGATGTACTGGCGCTGGTAGATCGCCGTCAGGTAGCCTTGGTGCCAGTTGAACACGGGGATCTCGAAGAAGGGCTTCTGGCCTTCCGGCACCTCGCCACGGCGGTCGGTGGCGATCGGCTGGAACAGCAGCTTCAGCAGATCGGGCCGGCGGCGGCGCATCTCGTTGAAGATGGTGGTCGAGCTCACCAGCGCCGACAGGCCGCCGGACTTCGCGGTCTTGAGACAGAGCAGCCCGACGATGTCGCAGGAATCGGTGTGATAGGTCTGCCGCTCGTGCGTCTGGTAGATGCGCACGTTGGGATCATTCACGTCGAGGCCGAGATCCTGCACATGGCCCAGCACATGGCCCTTGCCGTTCTGCGAGCGGGCGCTGCCGAGATGGGCGCCCAGGCCGAAGAAGGCGGTCGCCGATTCACGGATCGACCAGCGCTCGACCGGCAGGCCGCGCAGCAGCAGGAAGCCACGGCCGTTCAGCACCTCGTCGTCGACCCGCGACTTGAGCTTGGATCCGAGCGTCGGCAGCGGGAAATCCTGCGGCTTCAGCACCGCGATGTCGGCATCGCGCGCCACCAGCGCGCGGGTCGCCGCCTCGACTTCCGCCACCTCGGCGGCACTGAGCGGCATCTGCCAGTCACTGCGCTTGGCGATCTCGGGCCCGTACCAGGCGGCGGCGCCGGTCTGCTCCGGCGGCAGTTCGAACGACATGATCGATAGTCCTTGTCAGGCGTCCCACGGGAATCGTGGCGCGAACAGTTCCGTGTCGCTGGTCGACAGACGGTAGCTCTCGGTGGCGTTGACGAGCGCGGCGCGGATGCCGGGTTCCAGCGCGCTGTGGCCGGCATCGGGCACGACGACGTAGCGCGCCTCCGGCCAGGCGCGGGCCAGCGCATCGGCGGTCACCGGCGGGCAGACGATGTCGTAGCGGCCCTGAACGATGGTGCCCGGCAGGTGGCGGATGCGGCCGAGATCGGCCCAGGGCCAGCCTTCCGGCACGAAGGTGCCGTTGGCGAAGTAGTGGGCCTCGATGCGCGAGAGCGCGAGCGCGAAGCCGCCATGGTCGGTCTCGAACGGCGCGCGCACGGTGGGATAGAGCGTCGAGCAGGCCGCCTCGTAGCGGCTCCAGGCACGCGCCGCCGGACGGTGCAGGTCGGGATTGCGATCGATCAGGCGGCGGTAATAGTTGCCCAGCAGATCGCCGCGTTCGTCGGTCGGCAGGTGCTCGGCGAATTCGCGCCAGGCTTCCGGAAAGATCGTGCGCATGCCGTGGAGGAACCAGTCGATCTCCGGCCGCGCGCCGAGGAAGATACCACGCAGGATGAAGCCGGTGGTGCGCTCGGGGTGGGTGAGGCCGTAGGCCAGCGCGAGCGTGCTGCCCCACGAGCCGCCGAACAGCAGCCAGCCCGGGATGCCGAGATGCGTCCGCAGCTTCTCCATGTCGGCCACGAGATGGGCGGTCGTGTTGTCATGCAGCTCGCCCAGCGGCATCGAGCGGCCGCAGCCGCGCTGGTCGAACACGACGATGCGATAGAATTGGGGATCGAAGAATCGGCGATGGACCGGCGCGGAGCCGGCGCCCGGTCCGCCATGCAGGAAGACGACGGGCACGCCCTCCGGATTGCCGCTCTGCTCCCAATAGATCGTGTGCCCGCCGTCGACCGCCAGCATGCCGCTGGCGTACGGCGAGATCTCGGGAAACAGGTCGGAACGGAGCGGAGTCTCTGAACGCGGCATGCGATTGTCCTTGGGCCATCAGTGCCATAGCGGCGGCTTCCGTGCCAGCGTTGCGGGCGATTGCCGCCCGGTCCGTCGACCGTCTAAGGTCGAGCGGTCCCAGGAGGATTCGTGGAAATTCGCCGTATTCTGGCGCTGGTCGCGTTGCTGGCCGGCATCGTCGCCTGCGCGCCGGCTGTCGAGCCGCCGTCCACCTCGGCCGCGACTGCGGCGACCGGACGCGGAACCATCGTCGTCCCGCGCGAAGTCGAGAAGCTCGTCGGCCCGGCCGACCAGGACGCCGCCCTCCAGGCCTATGTCGACCGGGTGGGCCAGCGCGTGGTCGCGGCCGCCGGCGTCAGCGGTTTCCGCTTCGTCGTGCTCGATTCGCCGGTCGCCAATGCGCATGCGGTCCAGTCCTACGTCTTCGTGACGCGCGGACTGCTGGCTCTGCTCGAGAACGAGGCCGAGCTGGCCGCCGCGATCGGCCACGAACTCGGCCATCTGGTGCAGCGTCATGCCGCACAGCGCGCGCGCGTCCGCCAGGACGTTCTCGATGCGGCGGTCGAGGCCGCCGCCACCAGCGGCTCGATCACCGTCGGCCGTGCGGTGGCGCAGGACGGGTTGCTCGCCTTGCGGCGCTACTCGCGCGAACAGGAGCTCGAAGCCGACCGGCTGGCCCTCGGCTACATCGTCAAGGCCGGCTATCGCGGCGATGCGATGGCGTCCCTGATCGACCGGCTGCGCCGGCAGAGTGCGCTCGAGGCGCAGATCATGGGCGAGGCGCCGGACATCGGCGACCGGCCGAGTGCGGCGTCGACCCATCCCGCGCCGGTCGAACGCACCTCCGCGATCGCCGCGTTGCCGCTGGGGGGCGCGCCGGGCGAATCGAACCAGAAGGGCTATTTCGCGGCCATCAACGGCATGTCGGTCGACGATTCGCCGAGCGAGGGCTTCATCCGCGGCCGCTCTTTCCTCCATCCGACCCTGCGCCTCGGCTTCACCGTCCCGCCCGGCTTCCGGCTGTTCAACGACAGCGACGGGGTGCTGGCGGTCAATCGCGACCGCTCGCTGATGATGTTCTCCTGCCTGACTACGCCAGTGGCCGGTCCGCTCGACGACTGGATGCGCAACAAGCTGAAACCCACGCCCACGGACATCCAGACCCTGGAGATCAACGGCAACGAGGCGGCGATCGGCGCGCGGCCGCGCGGCTCGGATACCGGCCTCGGCCAGGCGCGCTACATCGTCATTCGTCAGGGCACCCGGGCCTGCAACTTCGCCCTGGTCAGCGAGGGCGCCGACCAGGATCGGCAGATCGAGGCGATGGTCCAGGCCGCGCGGACCTTCCGCACCCTCACGCCCTCGGAAGCTGCTTCGCTGCAGCCCTACCGGCTGCGCATCGTCTCGCCGGCAGGATCGACACCGGCGCAGCTTGCGGCACGGATGCCCTATTCCGATCTCCGGATGGAACGCCTGCTGGTGCTCAATGCGGCTCAGATGCCGGCGGATCTCGGCAGCCGGTCCGAGATCAAGATCGTCCAGCCCTGAAAGATCGGTTCAGGGTTCGATCCGCTCCAGCACCGCGCCGTCGGGATCGAGTGCCACCAGCGCCGGCACGTTGCGCGTGACGGTCAGGACACGTCCGCTGTCCTGGGCGAGGTTCCTTGCCGGACCGGTGCCCCGCACGACTCGATCGACGGTGGGCCAGCCGCCGTCGTTTGCCTTGCCCAGCGCCTCGTCCAGCACCGCGTCGGTCTGGGTGCTCCACCAGAAGGCGTCGGCCTGTCCGTCGAGCGGGCGGCCCGGATCGACGCCCGTCGAGGCAAAGACGAGACGGCCGTCGGTGCTGAGGGCCGCGCGCGACAGGGCGTTCAGCAGATCGCTGTGGCCGGGGCGGGTGGCCTGGCGCTCACGCAGGCCCGAGGTCCAGCGGGCGATGGCGAGCGACCCGCTGCGGCTGGCGATGCGGCCCTCGGCGATCGAATGGCCATAAGCCTCGATGATGGCGTCCAGTCCTCGCGACAGCATCCAGTCGAGCACGTCGAGCGGGGCCAGGGCGAACTGGAGCTGTAGCGCCTTGTGCCAAATCTCCTCCTGCGGTCCGCGCAGGAAAACGAAATCCTCGACCTCGGCACCGGGCCTGGCCAGCAGGCGGCGGCGCAGCAGCAGCATGAGATCGAGCGCGCGGGGCGTGTTGCCGGCCGCGCCCAGCATATTGCCCAGCACGACCAGCCGGTCGCCCGGTTGCCAGCGCTGCATCAGGGCGCCGCCCAGCCGCTGGAGCGCGGCATCGTCGCCCTTCAGGGCACCCAGCGCCCAGGTGGTACCGCCATCACGCAGGCGGGCGATCGAGGCGACTTTGCTCATGGATCAGGAGGCGGGGCATGAAAAAGGCGGCGCGACATCGAAGTGTCGGGCCGCCTTTCAAGTCATTCTCGCCAGGACCGCCTAGGCGACCTTCTGCAGGACGCTGTTGAGCTTCTGGGTCGCGAGATCCTTGTCGATCCGCTCGACGGCGGCGAGTTCGCGCGCCAACCGGTCCAGTGCGGCTTCGTAGATCTGGCGTTCGCTGTAGGACTGGTCGGGCTGGCCGGCATTGCGATGCAGGTCGCGCACGACCTCGGCAATCGACACCGGGTCGCCCGAGTTGATCTTGGCTTCGTATTCCTGGGCGCGGCGGTTCCACATGGCGCGGCTGACGCGGCTGCGGCCCTTCAGGGTGACCAGCGCGCTCTCCATGATCTTGCGCGAGCTGAGCTTGCGCAGGCCCGAGATCTTCGCCTTAGCCACCGGAACGCGCAGCATCATGCGCTCCTGCTCGAACGAGATGACGAACAGCTCGAGCTTGTGCCCTGCGATTTCCTTGGCTTCGATGTCAATCACGCGGCCGACGCCATGCGTCGGGTACACCACGAAATCGCCCTTCTCGAAGGCGAATTCCTTCGCCTTGGCGGGCGCCTTCTTCGGCTTGGCCATATCGTCTAGTCCCTTCACAACAGCCCCGCTTTCTGCGATACCGAGACCCACCGCATACGCTCCCCTGCGTATTCGGCCCGGCGTCCCAAGCATCGGTAAGTTTCTTTCGGATACCGATACGGATACCGAGCCAGCGGCGGACCGGACTCCGGACCCGCTTCCAGCGGGATTGTCATAACAGAAAATGAGCGTAGAGTCGCGCTTTATGTTGCATTTCAGCAACGGTCTTGCCATGCAGAAACTGCATGACTATTGCAAAAGGTACAATAAAGGACTTGCCGGAGCCGAGATCTAGCGCGCCGCCGGCTTGTCGCTGAAGTACTTCTCGAACTTGTCCTTCTCGTCCTTGAACTGCTCCGCGTCGGCGGGAGCATCGCCCTTGCGGGTGATGTTCGGCCACGAAACCGACAGGCTGCGGTTCAGCTCGAGCCACTTCTCCAGACCCTTTTCGGTGTCCGGCAGGATGGCATTGGGCGGGCATTCGGGTTCGCAAACACCGCAGTCGATGCATTCGTCTGGATTGATGACCAGCATGTTCTCGCCCTCGTAGAAGCAATCCACGGGGCAGACTTCAACGCAATCCATGTACTTGCACTTGATGCAAGCTTCCGTAACGACATAGGTCATAAAGGCTCCAGGAACGAGCGGCGGCTGCTTAACGCGCAAGCCCCGGCGACGCAAGGCTGGCGATGGCGGCGGACGATTCAGAGTGAGTCGATCTCCTCATACAACGTACGGGCTTCCGGTGCCGGACCGCGCCGCTCCCCGAGCGCCACGATGCGCACGACCTTCACGTGGGGACCCAGTGCGAAGGTGAGTACCATGCCGGGAGCGACGGCCGCATGGGGTTTCTCGACCACTCGCCCATCGATCCGGCAGCGCGACTTCTCGACATAGCGGGCGGCCAGCGTGCGGGTCTTGAAGAAGCGCGCATGCCAGAGCCACTTGTCGAGCCGCATGGCGCGTCAGCGCTGCACCGGTGGCTACTTCTTTCCACCAAGCTTCAGTTCGAGAAGCTTGGCGAAGGGCGAATCGGCGGCCGCATCGCCCTTGGTCTCGGTCGTGGCGTAGAGCCGCAAGGCCGGACCGCCGCTGTCGCGCCGCGGCGGACGCGGGCCACGCCGGTCGTCGCGCCCGCGGTTCTCCTGCGGCGGACGGCCATCCTTGTTGCGATCCTGCCGGGGCGCCTCGGAACGCGGACCGTCCGGACGCGGAGCATCGGCGCGTTGGCCGCCTCCGGGACGCGGGCCGCTGCGCGGACCGTCGTCCTTGCTGCGCGGCGGGCGCGGCGTGTCGGCGAAGAACTGCCGCTCATTCGGACGCTCCGGCCGGTCGCGGCGGCGCTGGTCGCGCTGATCGCGTTGTTCGCGCTGCTGCTGGCGCTGCCGCTCGCGCTGCTCCTCGCGCTCGCGCACGAAGCGCGGCTTGATCGAGAAGGCGTAGAGCGGTCCGCTTTCTTCCGTCGGCGGATGCACGCGATAGCCGAGCGCCCGCAGCACATTGGCCATTTCCGGCTCGGAGCAGCCGACCAGCGACATCATCTGCGGGGTCGCGCGGAACCAGCCCGGCGGCAACGGCCGCGGCTCCTTCTTCGCCGGCGGGGTTTCTTCCCGTGGTGCGGCGCTCTCTACCGGCACGGGGGTATCCCCCATTTCAACTTCCGGCGCGGGTTCGGCCGGCGGCGCTTCGACCGCGGGCTCCTCGGCGGGCGCCGCCTCGGCGACGGCCACAGCCTCGGCGGGGGCCTCGGCGACAGGCTCTGCCGCACCCTCGACGACCGGCTCGTCTGCGGCGACCGGCTCGGAAGCGGCTGCTTGCGGCTCGGTCTCCGGTTCCGGCGCGGGTGCCGGTTCGCTCTCGCCGAACGCCGCGGCGACGATCGCCCATTCGCTGATTTCGTCGGCCGTCGCGGGCGCGGGGATCGCCGGCGCGGCGCCCGTCGATTCGGCGGCGGGCTTTTTCTCAGGCTTCTCCTGCTGCTGCGTGCGGCGTGACGATTCGCGGCTCTCGCGCACGGCGGCCCGCGCCATGGCGGCCAGTCGCTCGACCATGTCGGCACGGATCGCGTGGTCGCCCAGCGGCAGGTAGCCGATGGCCGAGTAGAAATCGCGCTCGGCATCGCGCGGAAGGTCCATCGAGGTGCGGCCCTCGGCCGGCAGCGTCGGGATCGTCTCGCGGTTCTTGGCGATCATCCAGAGGCCGGCGCGCAGGCGGATTGGCACCGGCTTCAGCATGCTGGGGAAGTAGAGCGAGAATACGCCGATGCGGACGCCGAGACGCGCCAGCGCCTTGCGATCCTCGTCGCCGAGTTGGGCGAGCTGTTCCTCGACGGGCCGCCGCTGCAGCACGCCGAGGCCTTCGCAGAGCTGGAAGATGACGCCGCGTGCGCCGGCGGGCAGTTCGGCCGTGGCGCGCGCATCCATCAATTCGCTGAGGCCGAGGCGAATGCGGGTCTCGACCCAGGTCGCGGCGCGCTTGCGCACTTCCTCGCGGGCCGGACCGTCCAGCAGATCGGAGGCGATGGCCTCGACCTTGGGCGCCAGCACGTCACCCGAGGGCAACAGCCGCGCAACCGGACCACCGCCCCAGCAGACGCGGAGCTGGCCGTCGAAGACGATCTCGCCATCGGGACTGTTCACGAAAGCCTGCAGGCGATCGGGCAGATCCTGGCGCAGCGCGCGCAAGGCCGCGCTCAGCACCGCCTTCTGGTCGGTCTGGCCTTCCGTCGCATCCGGCACGAAGCGGAAGCCCTCGATGCGTCCGAGATGCTCGCCTTCCACGATGACTTCGCCTGCAGCGGCGACTGTCGAGTTCATTTCACCCTCATCGCGCAATCTTCGTACAAGCAAAGCCGCGCGTCTATCGACAAACCGTTGCGTGAGACGTTGATGCAGAACGTCGGAAAGCCGGTCCTCTATGGCACGCGCGCGCTCCTGCCAATGGCTTGCGCGCTGAATCCAGTCGGGCCGGTGCGAAATATAGGTCCAGGTCCGGACGTGCGCGATGCGTGCCATCAAGGTGTCGATGTCGCCGTCGAACCGCTCCAGGCGCTTCACATGGCTGTCGATCCAGTCTTCCGGCAGTCTTTCGCCGCCCTGCGTCAGATGCTCGAAGATCTGGCTGAGCAGTTTCGTGTGTTCTTCCGTCATCGTCTTGCGGAAGTCGGGGACCTGGCAGACCTCCCACAGGAGCTTGACCCGCTTGGGCGAATGCAGGCGCGGCAAAAAAGCCGAATGCGCGGCCAGGGTCTGCATAGCGAGCTGATCGTCCTGCTCGCGCACGCGCTGGAGCGCGGCATGCGGTGGACTGGCGTTCAAGGCGGCGACCAGCGTCTGCACCGAGCGGAAGTCGAGCTCGCTGTTGCGCCACTGCAGGTCGCGCAATGGATCGAATCGATGGTTCTCGATCGCCTCCACCACGTCGGGATCGAGGCCGCTGATGCCCGCGGTCGTGCCGAAGGTGCCGTCGTTCATGTGGCGCCCGGCGCGTCCGGCGATCTGCGCCAGCTCGCCGGTCCGCAGGGGCCGCGAGCTGCGACCGTCGTACTTGCGCAACGACGCGAACCACACATGGTTTACGTCCATGTTGAGGCCCATGCCGATCGCATCGGTCGCCACGAGGTAATCGACCTCGCCCGACTGGAACATCTCGACCTGCGCGTTGCGCGTGCGCGGGCTCATCGCGCCCATCACGACCGCCGTGCCGCCGCGTTGCCGGCGGATCAACTCCGCGATCTCGTAGACCTCGTTGGCCGAGAATCCCACGACCGCCGATCGGCGTGGCAGGCGCGTCGCCTTCTTCGAGCCGACATAGGAGAGGCTGGAGAAGCGCGGCCGCGCCACCACGTCGATGTCGGGCAGCAGTCGGTTCAGCACCGGACGGATCGTGTCGGCGCCCAGCAGCATGGTCTCGTTCAGGCCGCGCGCGTGAAGCAGCCGGTCGGTGAAGAAATGGCCGCGCTCCGGGTCGGACGCCATCTGCACTTCGTCGACGGCGAGAAAGGAGACCGGCCGGTCGACTGGCATCGATTCGACGGTGCAGACGAAATAGCGTGCGCTGGAGGGCGCGATCTTTTCCTCGCCGGTGATCAGCGCGACCTGGGCGGCGCCCTTCAACTTGACGATGCGGTCGTAGTTCTCGCGCGCCAGCAGCCGCAGCGGGAACCCGATCATGCCCGAATCGTGGCCGAGCATGCGCTCGATCGCGAGATAGGTCTTGCCAGTGTTGGTGGGTCCGAGGACGGCAGTCAGGCGGCCGGAGGCGCCGGAGAACGACATGGCCACACCATCGCGCGCAGCCGCGGCGGAAGCAAGGCAGACGGCCCGGCCTCGCGGCTCACCCCGAGTAGGCGGGCTCCAGCTTGTTGCAGCCGATCATCGGGCCGTGATCGGCGTGCTGCACAAGGACGGCCACACCCTGTGTGGGGCCGATGCGATCGCCGGCAATCGTCCAGCCCTTGGCCGCACCGTCCCACCGGTCGACGCGTTCGAGCCGCCGCACGACGTTGAAGTTCTCGATCATGCGGCCCTGGTTCTCGCCGCTCTTCACCGGTGTGGTGTGCCGGCGGTCGTAGATCGCGAGCGTCACGTCCGCGAGGCCGCCCTCGAGCGGGAAGGAGTCCAGCTTGATGGTGAGGGGGCCGCCGATGCTTCGCGAAAGCGTGGGGGTCGCCCGGCGGGGCGACCGGGCCTGCGCCTTGGCCAGCAAGGCCTCGATGGGCGCCCGATCGCGGCCGGTGTCGTGGCCGATGCCGTCGACCACCATCTCGGGCGTGTAGACGTACCGTTGCTTCAGCACGCGGGCATAGGCGCGCTGCCGTTCCGTCGTTTCACGCGAGGCGAACGGGTCCTTCCAGCCGATATAGTCCCAATAGTCGACATGGAAGGCGAGGGCGACGATGTCGGGCCGCATCGACAGCCGACCCAGAAGGGCGTCGGCCGGCGGACAGGAACTGCAGCCCTGCGACGTGAAGAGCTCGACCGCCCATGGCCCCTCGCCTGTCGGCCGCGCCGAGGCCGGTTGCGACAGGCCGGCCGCGACGGCGGCGGCGCCGATCAGGAACGACCGGCGGCCAGGAAGGGGGGAAATCGACATGGCCGACAAGATGCGCGCGCCGCCCCCGCCCTGCCAATCAACAATCGGTCACTCACCGTTCACTGCCCGGTGACGTGAAGCAGGCATCGCCCATGTGGACTCACGATGGGTAATATTATAACAGTCTGCTTGCATGCATCGACCGATCTCCCCCGGCACGTTCCTGCTCGCCATGAGCGCCCCGGCCCGCATTGCGGCGGCGCTGGGCCTCTCGGCGCTGCTTTGGCTCTGTGCGTGGTGGGCGCTGTAGGTCCGCCGTGACGGCCGCGCTGCGCCTCACCAACCTGACCGTGAGCTACGATCGCCGCCCGGCGGTCCATCACGTTTCGGCGGAAATCCCGGCCGGCGAGATGACGGCCATCGTCGGTCCCAACGGGGCGGGCAAGAGCACGCTCCTGAAGGCGCTGCTCGGCCTGGCGCCGCGGGTCGAAGGCCGCATCGAGTGCACGGCAAAGCGGATCGCCTATCTGCCCCAGCAGGCGGAAATCGATCGATCCTTTCCCATCTCGGTGCTCGATACCGTCCTGCTCGGCCGCTGGTCCCGTTTCGGCGTGTTCGGCGCCGCCCGCCCGGCCGATCTCGAGGATGCCTGGCGCGCGATCGAGTCGGTCGGCCTCTCGGGCTTCGAGCGCCGTCCGATCGACTCGCTGTCGGTGGGTCAGTTCCAGCGCGTGCTGTTCGCGCGCCTGCTGCTGCAGGACGCCGACCTCGTGCTCCTCGATGAACCTTTCGCCGCCATCGACAGCAAGACCGTGGCCGACCTGATGGTCGTGATCCGCCGCTGGCGGGAGGAGAAGCGCACCGTCGTCGCGGTGCTGCACGATTTCGACCAGGTCCGCCGCGACTTCCCGCACGCGCTGCTGCTCGCGCGCGAGCTGGTCGATGCCGGCCCGACCTCACGCGTCCTGTCGGCCGAGAACCTGTTACGGGCCCGCGCGATGGCCGAGGCCTGGGACGACAATGCCGGTGCCTGCGACGTGCCGATGCGGCTCAGCGCCTGATCGAAGGCTTCGCGTCATGTTCTACGAGTATCTGATCGCGCCCTTCGCCGATTTCGGCTTCATGCGCCGTGCCTTGGTCGCCAGCCTCGCGCTGTCGATCGGCGGCTCGGCGATCGGCGTGTTCCTGATCCTGCGGCGCATGAGCCTGATGGGCGATGCGCTGGCGCACTCACTGCTGCCCGGCGCGGCCATGGGTTTCCTGATCGGCGGCCTGTCGCTGCCGGCGATGAGTCTCGGCGGCTTCATCGCCGGTGTCGCGACGGCGCTGCTCTCGGGCATCATCGCGCGCTTCTCCAGCATGCGCGAGGATGCGAGCTTCGCCGCCGCCTATCTCACGGCCATGGCGCTGGGCGTCCTCATCGTCTCGTTGCGAGGATCGGCGGTCG
>JBILYJ010000565.1:0-3478 GCA_044377795.1 Reyranella sp.
GCATCCTGCTCTATCCCGAACAGGGCTTGAGCGACGTGCTGCTGTTCGTGCGCTTCGCCCGCGAGCTGAAGCGGCGCGGCGCCACCGTCCTGGTTCTGTGCCAGGCACTGCTGAAGGACCTGCTGCGCTCGGCCGACTATATCGACGAGGTCGTGGCCGAAGGCGAGCAGGTCCCCGAGTTCGACCTCCATGCGTCCCTGGTCTCGCTGCCGCATCTCTGCCGCGCCGATTTCGCGGCGCTGTCGGCCGAGCCGCCCTATCTCAGGGCGCCCGAGGAAAGTCGCATCAAGCTCGGCCGGCTGGAGCGGGCGACGCTGCGCATCGGCATCTACTGGGCGGCCATGCCGGGCCAGGCGCAGGATCACCAGCGGTCGGTGCCGTTCGAGCACTTCCTGGCGCTCTCCGGCGATCCGGAGCTGCTGTTCTTCAGCCTGCAGGGCGGCGTCCACCAGAAGGATATCCAGACGTTCGGCGCCGGCGGTCTGGTGCACGATGTCGGCCGCGGCATCTTCGATTTTGCCGAGGCGGCGACGGCCCTGTCTCAGCTCGACCTTCTCATCTCGATCGACGCGCCGGTGGCGCATCTCGCCGCGGCGATGGGCGTGAAGACCTGGGTGCTGCTGCCTTCCACCGCCGACTGGCGCTGGCAGCTCGGGGGCGCCACCGCACCTTGGTATCCTTCGGCACGCGTCTTCCAACAGACGAGTCCGGGAAACTGGAACGACGTCTTCGCCGCCGTGAGGCGCGAACTCGAGGTGCTGAAGATAAGCACCAACCCTCCACCGTCGTCCTGAGCGCAGCTGCCCGAAGGGCGGCGTAGTCGAAGGACCTGTTTTCGCACCCATACGCTGTGCGCCGGAAAAGAGGTTCTTCGACTGCGTTCGCTGCGCTCACTCCGCTCAGAACGACGGAAGGTCTTGCGCGTTCACGTCTCTCAGCGCCTCGGCATCGTCCACGTCGTCGAGCGTATCGGCCAGTGCGATCGCAGTGTGTCGCGGGAGTCCGGCCAGCGTGTCGGCGAGCACCGTGGGCGTCGACCAGCGCACGTCGGCGAACAGTGAACGAGGCAGGGGCCGCACGCGGCGGGCGCCGATAAGCCAGAAGCCGCCGTCGCGCGCCGGGCCGAAGACGAGATCGTGCCGGCCGAGCAATGCGAACGCCCGCGCGATGTGAGACGCGCGCATGGCCGGGATGTCGCTGCCGACGAGGACTACCGGCCCAGGGGGCAGCGTCGCGAACGGCAGCTTCATGCGCCGGCCGAGATCGCCTTGCCGTTGTGGCCTCCGTTGCGAGACGGACACGAGATGCCAGGCGGGATGGCGGAGTGCGGTGTCGGGCGTCACCGACAGCCAGACCGTCCAACGCGGATCTCGCGTCATCCGCCGGATCTGTTCGCCGAGGATGCGGAGATAGAAGCGGGCGGCTTCCATCGTGCCGATCTCCGTGGCCAGACGGCGTTTCACGCGGCCGGCCTGGGGTGCGCGGGCAAAGATGACGAGATGGCGCTTCATCGGCCGTAGAGACGTTGCAGGGTCTGCGGCGGGACGCCGGCGAAGTAGAGCGTGAGGCAGGTCAGGTTTCGCAATGGACGCAGCAGCCAGCCGTCCCGCCGATAGCGGGCCGCCGAGGTGAGCGCGTCGGCGTCGAGAGGAACGAGATTGTCCCGGCCGATGCGACGCACCAGGTCGACGTCTTCCATGAGCGGCAGCGGCCGGAAGCCGCCGAGACGCTCGTAGTGCGGACGCGAGATCAGCAGGCCCTGATCGCCATAGGGAAGGCCGAAGCTGCGGCAGCGCCAGGCTGCTAGGCGTTCCACTCTTCGGGCGCCGGCTTCCTCCGCATCGAAGCGCAGCCGGAAGTAGCCGGCCTTGCCGTCGAGCGACCGGACGAAGCGGGCGATGACGTTGCCGGCGCCGCTCTTCAGTCGCGTATCGGCGTGCAGGAACAGGATCCAGGGCGCGCGACCGGCCGCGGCTCCGGTGGCGAGCTGGCCGCCACGACCCGCCGCTGCCGTCACCACCGCCGCGCCCGCCCGCTGCGCGATCGCAACCGTGTCGTCGCGCGAGCCGCCGTCGCAGATCGTGGTCGAGAAGGCGAGATCGGGATGGCTGGGCCGTGCCGCCAGGGCAGACCCGAGCGACGCGCCCGCGTTCAACGTCGGGATGACGATGTCGACCGCCGTCGTCACGCGCTGCAGGCGGCCCCGCCCAGCACGCAGAACTTGGCGCAGTGCGGATGGTTGAGCCGCACCTCGCCGACGCTCTCGGCCAAGGTCCCGCCCAGTTCGAACTGCGGGTCGTAGGGCAGCAGCGTGCAGGCCACGACGGCGGGCCGCGGTGCGCCCTTGCGCTTCACCACCATGCGGGCGGATGCGCACATCACGCTGTCCGGCGATTTCTTCAGGATGCCCCAGCAGGCCGTCGTGATCTCCGGCACGTCGACGGTCGGATCCATCTCGGGGAACAGCACCAGGGTCTCCGGATTTCCCGCATCGATCCGCAGGCCCAGCCGCGCGAACAGCTGCGCATAGCCAGCGCGGACCTCGTCGTCGGTCTCGTTGGAAAAATGGCGGCCCGCCACATGCACGCCGAACCCAGCCTCGGCCAGCCAGACCAGCCCGTCGATGGTCGGCTTCCAGCTGCGAAGGCCGCGCTCTTCTTCGTGCAGCTCTCTCTCGTGGTGATCGACCGAAACGCGGATCGCGAGGTTGCCGCGGCCGTGCCGGGCCAGCAGGTCGAGCAGCGCCGGCTTCATCCTGTGCATCGGCCTCATCGCGTTGGTCAGCACGATGGCCTTCAGGCCGCGTGACAGCACATCGTCCAGCATCGCCGGCAGGTCGGGATTCATGAAGGGCTCGCCGCCCGTGAAGCCGATCAGCTTCGTGCCGTGGCCGTCGCGTTCGATCTCGTCGAGATAGGCCGCCACCTCGCCTGCCGTGAGGTAGACAAGCCGGTCGTTGCGCGGCGAGGATTCGATGTAGCAGTTCCGGCACGTGAGGTTGCACAGCGTACCAGTGTTGACCCACAGCGTCTCGAGCGCCTTCAGGCCGACATGCGCGCGTGCCTCGCCCCGGGCGGTGATCCTGGCATCCTTGAATTTTGCGGGATCGAGCAGAACGGGCAGCATCAGGAAATCCTGCGCGAGGGAAGGCGGCAGACGCTAGCACAATTCGTGCAATGCAAAGGTGGCCGCGAAAGGGCGGGTTCCGAAACCGTAACTCGCTCACGCTGCCGCGTCTCGACCGCGCGACGGCGCTTCGCTACGGTTCGTCAACGATCCAAGGGGAATTGAATGCTCGACGACAAGGCGCTTGCCACGATCTTCCGCGATGCCCGCACGCACAATGGCTGGCTCGACAAGCCGGTGACCGACGAAAAGCTTCGCGAGATCCACGACCTCATGAGGTGGGGCCCGACCTCGGCCAACTGCCAGCCGGCGCGCATCGTCTTCGTGCGCACGAAAGAGGGGAAGGAGAGGC
>JBILYJ010000104.1:0-13318 GCA_044377795.1 Reyranella sp.
CGTTGCGGATGTGGCCCGACACGGCGGGCGGCGTCACGATCAGCAGCTCGACCTGGCCCGCCACGATGTCGGCGGTCGCCGGCCCTGACCCCTTGTAGGGGACATGCACCAGATCGAGGCCGGCCGCCTTGTTCAGCAGCACGCCGCCGAGATGCGGCACCGAGCCCGCGCCCACCGAGGCGTAGTTCAGCTTGCCGGGATTGGCCTTGGCGTAGGCGATGAAGCTCTTGAGATCGTCGACCGGCACCTTCTTGGCGACCACGATGACGTGCGGCGCCATCGCGCCCATCGCCACGCCCACGAAATCGTCGGGCTTCCAGTTGAGGTCCTTGATCAGCGCCGGGTTGGCCGAATGGTAGGCCGAATACTGCATCAGCAGCGTGTAGCCGTCGGGCTTGGCGCGGGCGACGAGGGCGGTGCCGATGTTGCCGTTGCCGCCGCCCTTGTTGTCGACGATGACCTGCACGCCCAGCTCCTGGCTCAGCAGGTCGGAATAGAGCCGCGTGACCAGATCGGTGCCGCCGCCCGGCGGCGCCGGCACCACCATGGTGATCGGCTTGTCGGGGTAATTTGCCTGGGCAAAGGCGGTGCCGGCGAGGGCGGTGGTGGCGAGGCCAGTGGTCGCGAGGGCGACGAAGCTGCGGCGTCTCATGGGGCGTTTCATGGGTAGTTCCTCCTCCAGGTTTCCTTGAGTTCCGGCCGTTGGTCGGTCTTGCGCGCGATCGCGAAGAGCTTGGGGGTCTCGGCCTCGAACCAGCCGCGCCGCGGGCGCCAGCGGGTCATGACGTCGAGGTAGATGTCGATTGCGGAGAAGCGCTCGCCCAGGAACCACGGCGCGCCGGCCTCGCTCTCGATCTGGCGCCACAGGCGCTGGGCATGGGCGTCGGCGGCGGCGCGGAACGGATCGCGCGCGGCGTTCACCGCAACGAAGCGCGCCGGATCGTCGGCATAGGTGAAGGTGGGATAGATGTTGGCCACGAGGAACACCAGCCAGCGCAGGAACTTCTGCCGCTCCGGCGCGCCTGGCCCCGGCACCAGCGACTCGCTGCCCGTGACGTCGGCCAGCAGCAGGGTGATCGCCGCGCTCTCGCTCATCACGCTGCCGTCGGGCATCACCAGCGTCGGCACCTGCGCCAGCGGATTGACCTTCTGGAGCCGGGCCTTGGCGTCGGGGTCCTTGAACAAATCCCCGACCGTCTCATAGGCGAACGGCAGCCCGTACCAGTCGAGCTGTGCCTCGACCAGGGCCGAGCCCCAGCCGGGCCGGCCCCACAGCGTATAGCCGCCGCTCACCGAGCCGGCCCTACGGCTTCTGCAGCGGCTGGATCAGGGACGAGGTGTCCCAGCGCCCGCCGCCGCGCGCCTGCACCCGCTCGTAGAACTGGTCGACCAGCGCGACCAGCGGCATGCCGGCCTTCTGGCGCTTGCCCTCGGCCAGCGCAATGCCCAGGTCCTTGCGCATCCAGTCGACGGCGAAGCCGTAGTCGAACTTGCCGGCGACCATGTTCTGCCAGCGATTCTCCATCTGCCAGCTCTGCGCCGCGCCCTTGGAGATGGCGCCCAGCGCCTTCTCCATGTCGAGCCCGGCGCGCTGGCCGAGGTTCAGCGCCTCGGCCAGGCCCTGCACGATGCCGGCGATGCACATCTGGTTCATCATCTTGGTGATCTGGCCCGAGCCCGACGGGCCGATCAGCGTTACCGCCTTGGAGAAGGCGTCGGCCACCGGCTTGGCGCGCTCGAACGGCGCGGGATCGCCGCCGCACATCACGGTGAGCTGGCCGTTCTCGGCGCCCGCCTGGCCGCCCGAGACCGGCGCGTCGATGAAGTCGATGCCGAGCTTGCGGCCCGCTTCATGGAGCTCGCGCGCGATGTCGGCCGAGGCGGTGGTGTTGTCGAAGAAGATGGTGCCCTTGCCCATGCCGGCAAACGCGCCGTCGGGCCCCAGCACGACCGAGCGCAGATCGTCGTCGTTGCCGACGCAGCAGAACACGATTTCCTGGCCGGCGGCGGCCTCGCGCGGCGTCTTCGCGGCCTTGCCCTTGTGCTTCTGCGTCCAGGCCTCGGCCTTGGCGAAGGTGCGATTGTAGACCGTGACCTCATGGCCCTTGGCGGCGAGATGCCCCGCCATCGGGAAGCCCATCACGCCCAGTCCCAGAAATGCCACCTTGGCCATCGTTCCCTCCCGCGAAATCCGCCCCGTCCGAGGGGCGGCGGCGATCATAGAGGCAAAATGGGGCTATGCCAGAGGGTGTGAAGTGGGGGGATCGAGCGTGGGCCAGCAGGACCAGCACCGCCGCGACACTCAGCCTGGCGTAGGCGGCCCGCGCCTCCGGACTGCTGACGGACCGATAAGGGGCAACCCAATCGGCCGTGGCGATGTTCTCTTCCTTCGATGTGGCCGCGGTTCAGGAGTTACGCCTTGCCGTTCAGGGTGCCCGTGTACACCGCATCGGCGGAGCGCCGTATCCCCACGTCACCACGGCCGTGCCCTCCTTCTCGATGAAGGTTTCGTTCCGGCCGACATATTTCGCCTCCGGTCCGGCAGACTCGCGATACATCAGCGACGTCGCGTCGCCGCGCTCGGCGATCAGCGTCCTTGGGTCCGTCGGGAAGAACGTCACGACGAGCTCGTTGCGGCGGTTGCCGTCGCAGAAGAAGGTTGCCGGACCGGTGCCGGGCACCAGTCGATAGCGGGCCTGGAGCGAGGCGATCCGCTGCCGGTATTCGGCTTCGACGCAGGACCGCTTGTCGTCGCTCTTCCAGCAGTCGTTGCGCCCCCGGATCCAGCCGATCTGCTCGGCCTTCAGGGTGGGCGGGTGTTCGTTGACGGCCTTCCGGGTCGCCGCCGCATAGACCTCGGCCAGCTTGCGATCGAGGGACGACAGGGCGGCATCGCCGCAGATCAGCTTCTCGATGCTGCCGTCGCGCGCCTTGGCGCAATCGAAGGACGGGCTGTTCGCCTGGGCCAGGGCCGTTGTTGCGAAGGAAAAGGCGAGGGAGAGAGACAGGGCGAATCGGCGCATGGTTTCCTTCACGTTCCGAGGGCCAGCAGCACCAGCACCGCCGCGACGCCGGTCAGGAGTGGCGGCAAAGCGAGCGGCCAGGCGCGGCGGTAGAGTACGGCGTCGGAGGTCGAGAGCGCCAGGATGGCGGCGCCCATGGAGACGCGGATCGGCGACAGCATGGTGAGGTTGGCGGTGACGCTGTTCTGGACGGCGGCGATCCACGCCGGATCGAGCGCGAGGGCGCGGGCCAGCGCGGTTTCCATCGGCATCAGCATGGCATTGGCCGCCGCGCCGCTGCCGGTCAGGAAGCCGCCGACCGCGGCGAACAGCGGCACGCCCAGCGCCGCGCCGCGTCCCGCGACCGAGCGCAGCGCTTCGGCGATCGAGGTCGCCATGCCGGAGCCGACGTAGAATTCGGCCATGATGACGAAGGCGAGCGTGACGGCGCAGGCGCGCCAGGCGCCGCGCGCCGCTTCGGCCGCGACCTTGCCCAGCGGGGCGCGCGCCAGCAGCACCACGGCGAGGCCGATCGTCAGCAGCCAGAAGCCCGGCGCGTAGAAGGGCGCGAAGGCGGGCTGGTTGTCGAACGGGCGCATCGCCCACAGCGGCTTCAGGAGGTCGCGGAGTGGCGTCACGAGGCGGGTGGCGCAGAGCGCGAGCGTCAGCGCCACATAGGGCGCGGCGGTGCGCAGGGTGGTGCGCAGACGGGCGCCGTCTGGCCGCTCGTCCCGCCAGAAGCGCACGGCCAGCAGCAGGGCGGTGGGCGCGGCGGCGGCGATTTCCACGTCGCTGAAGCGGTTGGCCAGCCAGATCAGCGCCAGCAGCGCCGCCGTCCACAGCGCATCGTCGAGCTTCTGCCGCGCCGGCACCGCGACGCCGGCCTCGCGCGCGAAGCGCCAGTAGAGCAGGAGGTACATCGCGTGGATCGGTACCTGCAGCACCGCCGAGCTGAGCCCGAGCTGGCCGGGCGTCAGGCCGGCCAGCGTCGCGCCCACGGTGGTGCCGATGGCCAGCGCGCCCCACGGCACCAGCGACTGGCTGTAGAGGCCCAGCAGCAGGGCGGGCATGCCGCCGATCCCCAGCCGCCGCAGCGCCGCCAGCGCGATGATGTAGCCCACGCCGAAGCCGGTCACCGATTCGGCGAAGGGCGCCAGCAGGAAGCAGACCGGGAAGAGGCGGCGCGGCGAGGCCTCGAGCGTCCCGGCGCCCAGCGCACCGCCGCGTGCCACGGTGGCGCGATGGAAGAAGACGCCGGTGACGATGATGGCGATGACGTGCCAGGAGAGCCACAGGCCCGCCGGCACCTCGCGGCGGAACAGCAGCGCCACGGCGGCCGGCCCCTCTGTCTGAAGAACGAGCGTCGCCGAGGCGGCGAGGGTGGCCGCCAGCCCCGCCAGGCCCGCGACCAGCGCGCTGGCGCGGCCCGAGGCCAGCAGGCCCAGCACGAGGAGGAGGGGCAGGAGCGAGAGCAGCGTGGTCATGGCGGGGTTCTATAGCCTTCCCGCGCGCCGCATGCTTCGGTTTCGGCCGAAGCGGGGTGGTCGGGAGAGGGGCGGCCGGGGGCGAAACAGCGCCTTGCGCCCGCGCTCCCTTTCCCCTAAACCCGCCGCCGATGCCCCGATAGCTCAGCTGGTAGAGCACGTCATTCGTAATGATGGGGTCGGCGGTTCGATTCCGTCTCGGGGCACCACATTCCTTAAAATCCGCATCCAAGGCCGTCCGGTAAAAGCCGGATGAGCCCTGTTTTGCTTGGTTTTCTGGAAGCTGGCATCCGGTGGCGACCGAAGAAATCCATGGGAAGCCGAGCGGAAAGCGGGTACCATTGCGGGTACCAAGCCAATATCAGGTTGGCCGATACCCGCAGGTGGCAAAATGGCCGTCAAATCGCTCCTTACCGATACGAAGGTGAAGAACGCCAAACCGGGCGAGCGGCCCTACAAGCTGGGCGATGGGGGATGGCTGTATCTCCTGGTGAAGCCATCCGGCGCCAAGCTGTGGCGCATGGCCTACCGCTATGCCGGCCGTGAGAAGCTGCTGGCGCTGGGCGCTTATCCGGAGGTGACGCTTAAGGAAGCCCGCCAAAAGCGGGATGGAGAGCGGGCACGGCTGCGCAGTGGCTTCGATCCCGGCGAGGTACGCAAGGTCGAGCGGCTGACGCGGGCGAACGAGGCGGCGACCACGTTCAAGCTGGTGGCAGAGGAATTTCTGGAGCGGCAGGTCGGACGGAAGCGGTCGGACGCGACCTTGACCAAGAATCGATGGCTGCTGGAGCAGGCCTATCCCGACCTGGGCAATCGGGCGGTGGCCTCGATCAAGGCGGCTGAGGTGCTGGCCGTCCTGCGCAAGGTCGAGGCACGGGGCCGGCTGGAGACGGCGAACCGGCTGCGGGCCATCATCGGGGCCGTGTTCCGCCATGCCATCGCGACGGTGCGGGCGGAAACCGATCCGACGACAGCCTTGCGCGGCGCGCTGCAGGCACCCGAGGTGACGCACCGGGCGGCCATTACCGATGCGGTGGCGCTGGGCGGCCTGCTGCGGGCATTGGAAAGCTTCGAGGGGCAGCCCGCGACCGCAGCCGCGCTCAAGCTCCTGCCGATGGTGTTCACGCGCCCGGGCGAGTTGCGTCAGGCGCGCTGGTCGGAAGTGTCTCTGGAGGAGGCGGTTTGGCGTATCCCGGCGGAGCGTACGAAGATGCGGCGCGAGCATCTGGTGCCGCTGCCCCGGCAGGCGCTGGCGATCCTGACGGACTTGCAGAAGGTCACGGGCAGGGCCGGTTTGCTGTTTCCTTCGATCCGGTCCGCGCATCGGCCGATGAGCGACAACACGCTCAACGCGGCCCTGCGGCGCCTTGGCTACGGCAAGGACGAGGTGACAGCGCACGGCTTCCGGGCGACGGCCTCGACGCTGTTGAACGAAAGCGGGCGGTTTTCGGCCGACGCCATTGAGCGGGCGCTGGCGCATCAGGACCCCGACCCGGTCCGACGCGCGTATGCCCGAGGCACCTTCTGGAAAGAGCGGGTGGAAATGGCGCAATGGTGGGCCGATCACCTCGACACGCTTCGGACCGGGGGCGAGGTGGTGCCGATGCGGCGGCCGGCTTGAAGCCTTCGTCGCTCGGCATCCTTTCCGGCTACGTGTTGTATCCCGCGTCCCGACCCATCGACGAGGAGCCGGGCGAACTGACGGCAGGGACGATAAAGGAACGCCCCGCCCTCAGTATCGGAGGGCTATCGCTGTCCCTGAGCCTCGCCAGCGCTTAACGCAACGCTCGTGCTCTTGTCATCTAGCACGGCCATGGCGCGTCCCAATCGGTCGAAAAGCACATAATCAGCCTTCCCGCCATCGTCGAGAGGGTACTCGTACCGAACGCTGCGGCCGTCGACGATCGACCAACCGGCATCCCGCAGAAGCTGGTTGATCCGCACACGCGCAAAGGCTTCGTTAGTCACAGCCGCGGCACCCTTGGCGGCCTGCCCGGTGTCCAGCTTCAATTTGGCGATTCACGTTGTCCCCAAGATTCAATCCACCTACGGCCTGCAAGTTACGGTAAAATCCGCCTACGCCCAGCGGTTGAGTGAGGACCGGCCGGGCGAGGTGTGGTGCGATATGGCTCGACATTTTGCAGTCCCGCAGCTTTTCCGGCAGATGCCGAATGCATTGATGAAGCGGTATTTTGCCCGCCACGAGCTGTTTGGTGACCTCGACTTCGAGAAGATGAAGCAACGAAGTGTCGAGGCGCTGGTAAATGCCTGGGAGAAACTGCCGGGCGATCATCGGCGGGCATTGGAGCCTCAGCTTCGGGAGATTTTCGACCTATCGTCTCAGAAGGGCACGCTGGCGATTATCGACGAAGCTAGATGGCAGGTGACGCGAGAGAAATCATCGGATGCGGGTTTGGTCGCCAAACTGTCAATGATGACGAGTCATTTCGAACGCGCGATGACAGTCTTCCTCGACCATCCCCATTTGTGGAAGGGTGCAACTCGCTTCTTCCGGGCCGATTCGCTTTCCCGATGGAAGAAGAGGTCAGGCTTCCCGAAGAAGGACGCCTGCCTCGACAGAAAGATCCGCCCGGTGTTCGCGGCAGATATAGGCAAATGGTTCCGCGAGTCACAAGGCCGCGGGCGACACTGCATCGTCGAGGTTCTGCGGCGCGGCGATCGTGACTATTTCTTTGCCTATCCTGAGGATTTCGCCGATCAGTCGTTGGAGTACGTGGACGCTCAGCTCAAGCCGAGAGTGAATAATCCGGCCTTTGAGGTCGTTTTTGTCTGGGTTCAGAAAGAGGGAGCTCTAGAGGTGAATACGAAGGGTGGCCCGAAGGTGATTGCTGCAATGCAGGAACTCTTTGCGCGCCACATCCTAAAGTTGGGCGCTCTGCCGCCTCTTCCCAAGAACAAGAAGGAGTACGAACTGGGGGCCTTGAAGCGGGCAGGCTTCTCTTTTGTCTTTCAGTCAACGGATGGCATTGAAGATATTTGGGTCCGTCGCCTTCGCTATTCGTCGCTTTCACAGGAAGGCGACCAAGTTACGTTCGAAGCCGATACGGACAGAAACCGCATGGGCGTACATGATCTCATCAAGCGTCTAAATCCCGTCATGCCTCCGGATCGCTGGTATATCTCAGAAGCGAGGATCACAGCCCGCTTTGAAGCCCACGGAGACGAGCCGGCGAAGACCAGAACCTTTGATTTGAGTCACGACTCCTGTTCGCTAAAGCATGATGAGCTTGGCTTGAAGCTTCACGCCGTGCTTGCTGCGTCGAAAATCGAGAGCGCATGAAAGGGGCGGAGCTGCTGGAGACGTTACTGGCCCGGATTGCCGATTCCAGTGACGGAATCGTCTACATTACCGAAGCGGAACTGGCGTGCTGGCCAGACGGGCCGGTCTCAGTCCTCAAGGCAAGCGGTTTGCTGGTCGCAGCTTCACCCGCCCGAAGCGCAACTTGTGACGGTTGCGGGCATCGATGCAGCATGAGTGTGGAAGTGATCGACTATCCGGGGAGCAAGGGCGCCTTCATTTTCTGCGACAAACGCGATGACATCGACCGCATTGAGGTCGAGTTCGACAGGCTGCAACGATGGCAGGCCAGTGGAGAGGCAGTTGCAGCGTTTTTGGCCGACAGCCTGAGCATTGGACGCCTACACGGCATACCGGTAAGTGAGAACGAATGGCCAGTCGGTCGCTTTCGAGCAGGACGGGCTGAGAACGTCGTTCTCGAGAAAAGACGTGAGCTGATCGTCTGCGTTGCCGGGCACGCGATTCCATTGATCGAGATTGCGGTGCTGGAAAGCGATGGCTTGAAGGTCCAGCGAGAGCGTCTTGTCGACGCCGTTGCCCACCCAGCAGTCGGCGGCGGTAAGCGCGAACCGCGACCGGAACGGGCGGCGCGGCTTGCTCATAGGTTCGACGAGTTGAAGGCCGCGGGTTTTCCAGCTCCGAGGCAGATTCTCGCCGCGGATGAGAACGTCAAAGTCGAGACGATCAAGAAGCTTCTGACCGAGGGGCGCGAACGGATACGCAGACAAGGGCCCAAAAAAAGCTGAGTGGGGGTATTGCAGGGGGTAGCTACCCCCGGCGCTGATTGGTCGTCGCTATCCAGCAACATGCGAGGAGCGACGAACATGGCGAACAGTATCCTGCGGCTTCCCGATGTGAAGCAGAAGACCGGGCAATCGCGGTCGACGATCTACGACAAGGTACAGCGTGGCGAGTTCCCGGCACCGGTGAAGCTCGGCGAGCGCGCGGTCGGCTGGGTCGAGGCGGAAGTCGAAGCCTGGGTAAAGGACCGGATCGAGGCGCGTGACAGGGTGGCGTCATGAGCCCGGCCGCTGAAGCAGCCGACGCCTTCCGCGCTGCCATTGCGGCCAGCGGATTGCGGCCGCCGAGCGTGATCGTGCCGGATGGTCGCATTCATCGCTTCGCGACGTCCGATCGCCGTCGCGACGATGCGGGCTGGTACACGTTCTATGATGACCATGTACCGGCCGGCGCATACGGCGACTGGCGAACCGGCACGGGCGGCACCTGGCACGCGGATGTGCCCCGCCTCTCGCCAACGGAACGGGCTGCTCTCCAGGGCCGACTGGAAGCTCTCCGGCTCGAGCGAGGCGAAGAGAAGACGCAGCGTCAGGGCGAGGCACGCCAACGAGCCAGACGCTTTTGGGAAGCGGGTCCTGCGCCATCGGACGACCACCCCTATCTCGCGGCCAGGAAGGTCCGGGCCCATGGGCTGCGGGCACACGGGCAGGCCTTGATGATCCCGCTGGTAGATGACGATGGGCTGCAGAGCCTGCAATTCATCGGGCCGGACGGCGCCAAGAAGTTCCTCGCGGGCGGTCGCGTCGGTGGTTGCTGGCACGCGATTGGCATGCCGGGCGACACGATCTGCATCGCCGAGGGCTACGCGACCGGCGCCACCATTCACGAGTCGACCGGCTTTTCCGCCATGGTGGCGTTCAATGCCGGCAACCTGCTGGCTGTGGCGCGGACCATCCGGTCACGGCATCCCGCCGCGCGCCTGATCGTCTGCGCCGACGATGACGTAGCGACGCCCGGCAATCCCGGGCTGGTGAAGGCGCGGGAGGCTGCGGAGGCTGTCGGCGGCCTGTTGGCGCTGCCGGACTTCGGTCCCGACCGGCCAGCCGGCGCCAGCGACTTCAACGATCTTCGCCAGGTACGGGGAGTTGGTGCGGTGCAGGCAGCTATCGAGAAAGCCGCGCCCGTCGCTGCGGCCGAACAAGCCCGGAGGGGATGGCCGGTGCCCGGTCCCATCGTGGCGACGCTGAAGCCAGTGCCGGCCTTCGATGCCGACACGTTGCTTCCGGCTGTTCTGCGCGACTGGATCATGGATGAGGCGGAGCGCATGCCCTGTCCGCCGGAGTTCGTCGCGGCGGCGGCGCTGGTGACGCTGGGCTCCCTCATCGGCGCGCGCTGCGCCATCAAACCGAAGGCGTTGGACCCCTGGCTGATCGTGCCGAACCTGTGGGGCGCCATCGTGGGCAATCCTTCGGCCAAGAAGTCGCCGGCCTGGGGTGCCGCCCTGCAGCCCCTGGACAGGCTGAGCGCCACCGCAAGCGAGAAGCATCGAGCGGAGATCGCCGACTATGAGACGGCGAAGATCACCCACGATGCGGTGAAGGACGCCATCGAAGGGCGCATCAAGGCGGCAGCGAAGAAAGCAGGTGGCGATCCGGCTTCCGCCGCGCGGGAGTTGCGCAGTCATGCCGAGCAGGCCCCGGCGGCCCCGGTGGCTCGGCGTTACAAGAGCAATGACAGCACCGTCGAGAAGCTGGGGGAGTTGCTGCGCGACAATCCGGCCGGGCTGCTGGTGTTGCGCGACGAACTGGTGGGGCTGCTGGCGAACTGGGACCGCGAAGGCCGCGAGGGCGACAGAGCCTTCTTCCTCGAAGCCTGGAACGGCAATCAGGGCTTCGATACCGACCGGATCGGTCGGGGCCATATCGCCATCCCCAATGTCTGCCTGTCGATCTTCGGCGGCATTCAGCCGGACAAGCTGGCGGCGTACCTTGAACAGACTTCGCATGCCATGGCCAACGACGGGCTGCTCCAGCGCTTCCAGATGCTGGTCTATCCCGACCCGCGCGCCTGGGAGTGGCGCGACCGCGCGCCGGACAGGCGGGCACGCGACGCGGCCTTCGCGGTCTACGAGGCGCTGGCGGAGTTCGATCCTGTCGCCTGGGGGGCGATGCCTGCCGACGATTTCGCGAAGTTCCCGTCCTTCAACTTCGATCAGGAAGGACAAGCCATCTGTGTCGATTGGTCAGGGGATTTGCACACGCGCCGGCTGCCCGCCGAAGAAGACCCGTTGATCGAGCAGCACCTGACCAAGTACGCCAAGCTCTTCCCGGCGCTCGCCCTGATCTTTCATCTTGTGGAGTGTGCCACGGACGGCCCGCGCGGCGCCGTGGGAAGCGATGCGGCCCTGCGTGCCGGGGCATGGTGCGAGTTCCTCGAAGGCCATGCCCGGCGCTGCTATGGCCTTCTCAAGGATGACGGCCTGCGGGCCGCGCAAGCCCTGGCGGCCAAGCTGGAGCGCGGCAAGCTGCCGGATGGCTTCACGCTGCGCGACGTACGCCGCAATCAGTGGCGGAACCTCACGACGGACGATTCCATCAAGGCGGCGCTCGACTGGCTGGAAGATGAACACTGGTTGATGAGCGAAGGCAGCGGCGGCACCGGCCCCGGCGCGGGGCGGCGCACGGTGCGCTACCGCATCAACCCGGCAGTACGGCGCGCCAGCGATGGGAGGCCGGAATGAACTGGCTCGACCGGGCACGCCGTGAAATCCGCCGCGAGGCCGAAGGGGGCACTGCCAAAACCGCCGAAAGAATTCCAATGGCAGTAACGTCAGTGCCCCATCCGCGCCTTGGCCCGGACAGGCCCGCTTCCATCGGCAGTAACGGCAGTGTGTCGCCGGAGGATTTGGCCGCGTTGCGCGACGAATACGAGGAGCGCGCGGCCATCATGGAATTCGAGGGCGGCTTGAGCCGCCAGGAAGCCGAGCGGGCGGCCTGGGCACTCGTGTACGGGCAGGGCCGGCTGCATTGACTGTGGCAAGTGAAAGAGGAACCAACATGAAGAAAGCCAAGCCTGTATCGGAGCCTTCGGTTCGCATCGCTGTCGGGGACCCGGCCCACTTGCGCGGAGAATTCAAGCGCATGGGCGGTTCGCAGTCGGACGACTGGAACAACCGCATCGTCACCGACACGGCGGCGGCGCTCTGGCTCAAGAATTCAGATGAAACGACCAAGGTTTCCCAGATGACCGGGGCCATAGCCGCACTGGTGGGGATCGGGCCGAAGGACGAGCTGGAGGGCATGATGGGCGCGCAGCTCATAGCCTCGCACAGCGCGGCGATGGAATGCTATCGGCGGGCGATGATCGGCGAGCAGACCTTCGTCGGCCGCCAAGAGAATCTGAACCACGCGAACAAGCTGTCGCGCACCTTCACCATGCTGCTCGACGCACTGAACCGCCATCGCGGCAAGGGCCAGCAGAAAGTGACCGTCGAGCATGTCCACGTCCACGCCGGGGGCCAGGCCATCGTCGGCGCTGTCGAGACCCCGGGGGGAGGGATGCGGCCAGGAACTGAGGAACAACCCCATGCAAAGCAGATTACCCATGCACCGGAGCAAGCGATGCGGTGCGAAGACCCGGAGCCGGAAAGCGTGCCAGTCGGCGGCGATGGCGAACGGACGCTGCCGGCTGCACGGCGGCCTGTCGCCCGGCGCTCCGAGGGGTAATCGGAATGCGTACAAGCATGGGCGATATTCGGCCAGGGCCATCGCGGCGCGGCGGGAAGTGGCGGCGCTTATCCTGTCGATGCGGAAGCTCGTTGATGGTGTGGAGGAATGAATCGCCTGTTTGGTGCATATCGTCCCCGGATTTGGCAGGCCGTGCCGGCGGCGGCTTGCCGGACTTGGCCCACGGCCGGGGTGAGGGTGCTGCGAGCCCGGGCTTCGAGGTGCAGGGGGGTGGGCATGAATTCCACGGCGTAAGGGAGCACCAACCGTGCTGGGAGCTTCAGAGATGCTCCCGCGAAATAGAGCATGGGGGGGCCTTCAGAAGTCCACCGCCGCGGAAGGGGCCAACCGCGGATGGTGCCCCGCAGAGGTTTTTTTTCTCCTAGGCGACAAGTGCTGCCTGGATCGCCATTTATTTACAGAAACCGGAGATTCCCAAATGAGCCGTGGTCGCCCCCAGTTTCAGCCGACGAACGAGCAGCGCGATCAATGCGCGATCCTCGCGGCCGGTCGGATGTCAGAAGAGGACATCGCATCCGCGTTCGGAATCTCGCGGCCGACGCTGCGCAAGCATTTTGCCGACGAGCTGACCACGGGCGCGGCCCAGCGCAACGCGGCCGTGCTGGAGCAGCTTTATCGAACGGCGATGGATGGCAACGTCGCGGCGCTACGGCTGTGGCTGGCGCGGCAGGCCGACGAGCAGGCCGAGGCGCTGGGCCGGAAAGCGCAGCGCGAGGCCGACGCGGCCGAGGCGCCGCCGGGCGCATGGGCGGATCTGATCCCGCACTAGTCCGGCCGCTAGGGTCATCTGAATTAGATCGAAGTAGACCTCTACGCAGCCAACAACCGTGACACCTGCACCGGCTACTTCGGCTTCCACTCTCGCGCCAGCTTCTGCGCCTCTGCGATCTGTGCGGGCGTCATCTTGGCGGCGATCTGCTCCCGGCCCTCCCGCCGCATGCAACCGCATGAAGCAGGAGGGGGCAGAAGCGTCAGCGGTCAGCTACCGGGACGCATCGCACGAAAGCAGAGAGGCTGACAGATAGC
>JBILYJ010000622.1:0-3034 GCA_044377795.1 Reyranella sp.
GACTTAAACCTCGGGATATTGATCCATTTTGGCTGCTTCACCGAGGCATCTGAGTTTATGGTATGACGATGTGCTAGTGTGTCAAGAAGCACGGTGCGCTGTGCTCTGTTCGTGCACAACACCCGAGGTACGAGAGCCCGCCATGAAGATCATTTGCTGCGATGCTTCCGCGGAAGCCGCGCAACAGGCGTTTCGTCTGAGGTACAAGGTTTTCGGGTCGGAGTTGAACTTCCAGGACCCCGACATCAACGCTGCCGATGGCACGTACATCGATGAGCTCGACAAGCACGCCCGGATTTACGTCGCCATCAAGGATGGCGAGGCGATCGCGACCGCGCGCGCGATCTACGATCGCGATCTCGACTTCGCGACATCGCTGCCCCCATTCCTCGTAGAGCTCCTCAACCTCGAAAAGTTCACCAGAGCCCATTCCGGCTCGCTGGCCGTATCGACCAAGTTCGCGATCGCACCGGATCACCGCGGGTCGCTCGCCGCGCATCTGATCACGGCGAAGATGTTCAGCGATTTCCTCGACGATGGAATCCAATTCCTTTTCTCGATGTGTGCCCCCTACCTTTTGGGCTTCTATTCCCAGCTTGGGTTCCAGGCATACTCGCGGTCGATCAGCGACAGCGTCGGATTGGTGACGCCGATTGTCCTCGTCACGCACGACTGGGAGCACCTGAAGAAGAGCCGGTCTCCCCTACACAAGCAGATAGCCAAGCGGAATCTGCAGGAGAACGAGCATCCCTCGGTCCGCTGGTTCCACGAAGAGTACGGATCCCTTCTCGGAACCTTCGTCACCAGCTATGACGACCGGGTCCTGGAGAAGATCTCGCCGCTTGCTGGAGGAGGAAGCGAGCCCGCGCTGCAGGATGTCGGGATCTTCCACGCCATGACGCAGGACGACGTACGCAAGGTCATCGGCTCGGGAAAGCTGTTGAAGTTCGCTAAGGGAGACGCAGTCATCCAGACGGGCAATGCCACCGACGAGATGTTCGTTGTCGTCGAGGGTGGCATTGAGGTCTCTTTCCGAAATGCCACGCTCCCAACAATCCAGATGGGGCCGGGCCAGGTGTTCGGAGAAATCGCCATGCTGTCGCGTACCGCGAGAACAGCCGACTGCGTCGCCACAGCCGATACACAGCTCGCGATCGTTTCGCGACAGAACCTGGAGCGGCTCATGAAGGTGGAGCCGGAGGTCTGCTCTCGCTTGCTCTATAATCTCTCGAGGGGCCTGTCGCGGAAACTCATTCGAACGAACGAGTACATGAAGACGCTGGTAGGAGGGTAGCCGAAGCCGCCTAACTGAATGATCTGTCGGTCGTTTCTGTTTTTTTACCTTAAGGCAGGCGTTACATGAAACCCGAAGCTCCCCCCTCGCAGTCTCGACGTTCCATTGGAAAGGTAGCGATTTCCGCGGCGCTGATTTCCGCGGCCCCGGGACGAGCAAGCTCCGCTAGGGAATCCAAGCCTTCGGCCACGGCTGACGGTGGCGTCGTGCGCCTGCCCGCCGGACGTCTCGATGCCCTTGCCGCGGAATTCTACCCGGCCTTCAACCAGGCGAGCACGCTTCCGCCGTTCTCGCTCCCGCGGCATGGGGCCCGGCACGACGTCGAACTGCGACGGCTGGTCACCTTCACGACTGTGCCCGAGACCGGCGAGCAGGTGGAAATCAGCGGCTTGCTGGCAACGCCGGCCGGCGCCAGCGGGCGACTGCCGACGGTGTCGTGGCAGCATGGCACCATTTTGTCGTTCGACCAGGTTCCGTCGAACCTGATCCGGCTCGGCGACCCTTCCTATCGACCGAGCGATGCCGGAGACTCCCTTGAAACCCTATTCAACGTTCACAGGCTGGCCGGACAAGGGTTCGCCGTGGTCGCGGTCGACTATCTCGGCAAGGGACCCTATCGAGGGCACCGCAGCGAGGCGTACGCGGTCAAAGAAGCTTCGACGCGGGCTTGCATCGACTTCTACACGGCCGGAATCGATGCGATGCGCTCCCAAGGTCTGTCCCCGTCAGCGCTGTTCCTGAATGGCTGGTCGCAAGGCGCGCTCAACACCTTGTGGTTGGCTCAGGAATTTCAGCGGACGGGGATCGGCACCAATGCGATCTCCGCCCAAAGCCCGTTCAACAACCTCGTCGACTCTATGCGTTTCTGGTGCGAGGCGCTGAGCTTTGGTGGTGACAAGACCCCGGCCTATCCCTCCCCCCCCATCTGGATCAGCGCCTGCCTCATTGTGTTACTTGGAAGTTTCCGCGCGTACTATAAGCTGGACGATCTCTTCCGAACGGCGTTCAGGCCGCAATGCCTAGCGCTTGCCGAGGCCTACTGGCGGGACTACAGGTTGAGCGACGAACTGGCACGAAAGATGCCGCCCCCTGGCCAGCTACTCGTAGAAGGCTTCTTCGACCGCTACACGGCAGACACCAATAGCCGGTTCTTAAGACAACTTGGCGCCAACAGCGCAACCTACTGGCGCTATGATCGACCGATCCGTCTCTACTACGGCCTTGCTGATGAAGCGCTGCATCCCGCGCTCGTTGAGACGGCGCTCGCCGCCGGCGGCCCCCGAATGGAAGGTATCGCGGTCGACCGCGCGAGCCACCGGGCGACCTTTCTGGCTAGCCTCTATGGTGACGGCGACTCCTCCCGGGGTCATGGCACGCTCGTCGATTGGTTCAATGCACACGTGTAGGTCCAACCTGATGCCTGGACCGGAGGGCGGCACGGGCGTCGAAGCCCGTACGGCCAAATAATTTGTCCGACCGACGCACCATCACGCCCGTACGGCCAAAAAACTAGTCCGACCAACGCACCATCACGCTGCCTCCCTATGATAGTAGCGCAGGAGCCCTCCCAATCGCTCGCGACACTGCACAGGCCCCTCGCGGTGCCGATCCGTGGCGCGAGGAAACAGCAGGATGTTGCCCTTGCACTGGTGGTTCCGTTCGGTGTGGAAATGATCGACATAGTTGCTCAGCGCCCGCCGCAAGGAGCGCTCGCCGAACAGGATCACCTTCGACAGGCAC
>JBILYJ010000461.1:0-4438 GCA_044377795.1 Reyranella sp.
ATGCTCGCGCGCGGCGAGAAATGGGATCCAGCCAGGCACGCCCTCGCATAAGCACTCGATGGCTCAGACGTCTCTCAACAATACAGTTGCTCCACTCCGCGCTGCGCGCTCCGGTCGAGACGACGGAGTATTCTCTTGAGCCATCAAGTTAATCAGCCGCCCAGGAAGTCCTTCGTCCAGCGCGCATAGTCGGCGTCGCGCGTGACCTTCTTCATCAGTTCCGGACTGGCCACGCCCTGCAGCTTCGACGGTTGCGTACCGTCGCGCAGCGCCTTCAGCGTGTCGTACACGGCCTTCACCGCCGCCGCGAAAGGCTGGTGGCCCTGCAAGGCGATGCGGACGCGGCGCGCGCCCAGATAGGCGAGATCGGTGAGATCGCCCGACACGCCGCCCAGAATGATCGGCAGCGTGGTCGCTTCCGAGATCGCGTCGAGTTCGGCGCGTGTGCGAACGCCGACGAAGAACAGCGCGTCGACGCCGGCCGCCTCGTAGGCCTTGCCGCGCGCGATCGCATCCTCGAGCCCGGTGATGGTGATCGCGCTGGTGCGACCGGCGATGCAAAGGGCCGGGTCCTGCCGCCCGCCGAGCGCGGCCTTCATCTTGGCGACGCCTTCGTCGATCGAGATCAGCCGCGGCGCGGTGGTGCCGTACGGCGTCGGCAGATCGGTATCCTCGAGGCTGAGGCCACAGACGCCCGCGGTCTCGAGTTCCTCGACGGTACGGCGGGCGTTCAGCGCATTGCCGTAGCCATGGTCGGCATCGACCATGAGCGGCAGGCTGCCCGCCCGATTGATGCGGTAGGCCTGGCCCGCGAACTCGCTCAGGGTCAGCACGATCAGGTCCGGCGCGCCGAGCACGGTCATGGAGGCGACGGAGCCGGCGAACATGCCGATCTCGAAACCCAGATCCTCGGCGATGCGGGCGGAGATCGGGTCGAACACCGAGCCCGGGTGGATGCAGCGGTCGCCCGCGAGCAGCGCCCGGAAACGTGTCCGGCGGTCGGTCCAGTGCATGACGATCTCCCCCAATGTCCCTTCTCTTTAGCAAAGGAGGAGGCTGCCATGCAGCGATGCATTTCGACGGGCAAACAGGGCAAGGGGGAGATGCCACGTTCGACATTCTCGACCGTCAGACCCTACGGGCCGGCAACCAGAAGAAGATCATCGCGCCGCGCCGCCGGGAGCTGATCGTCGGTCGAGCGACTATCTGAAGCCCGACGTACCGCTGCCCGAGATTCCGACGGCCTTTCTCTATCTCGGCTGCTGGTTCCCGGTGGCCGGGGTGGTCTATTATTTCTTCGGGATGGAAACCAAGGGAAAGTCGATCGCGCAGATCGACCGGGAACTGGCTCCCGCCTGATGCAAATGGACTTTCGAGGAGGATGGTCTTGGATACGTTGATCCCGTCCGCCGCCGATCTCGCCGGCGACCCTGCCGTGATCTCCCGTGCCGAAGCGCTGCGGCCGGCCGTCGAGGCCGCTTCCAACCAGATCGAGGAGACGCGCCGGCTGCCGCCGGCACTGCTCGACAGGCTCCACGAGGCACGGCTGTTCCGCCTGCTGCTGCCGAGATCGTCGGACGGGATCGAGACCGATCCCGTGACCTTCTTCCGCGTGATCGAGACGATCGCCCGCGGTGACGCCTCGACGGCCTGGTGCCTGAGCCAGGCCGGCGGCTGCGCCATGTCGGCGGCCTATCTCGACCTGCCGGTCGCCCGCGCGATCTTCGGCGACGATCCGCGCGCCGTGCTGGCCTGGGGGCCCGGCCCGAAGGTCAAAGCCGTCGAATGCGAGGGCGGCTACAGGGTCACTGGAGTCTGGGCCTTTGCGTCCGGCGGCCGGCACGCCACCTGGCTGGGCGCCCACTGCCCGATCTTCAAGGCCGACGGCTCGCCACGCCTGGACGAGACCGGCCGGCAGCAGGAGCGCACCATGCTGGTGCGCACCGGCGACGTTCAGTGGACAGACATCTGGAACACGGTCGGCCTGCGCGGCACCGCGAGCGACCAGTTCGCGCTCGACGACTTCTTCGTGCGCGCCGACCATTCGATCACCCGCGACTTCGAGCGCGAATGCCGCGAACAGGGACCGCTCTACAGGATGGGCGCCGGCACCTGCTACCAGATGGGCTTTGCTGCCGTGGCCTGCGGCATCGCTCGCGGCGCGCTCGACTGCTTCCTCGACGTCGCCCGCAACAAGGTCCCGCGCGGCCTCAAGAGCCCGCTGCGCGACAACGCCGTCGTGCAGTCCAACCTGGCCCAGGCCGAGGTCAATCTCCGTGCCGCCCGCGCCTTCGTCCTGCAGTCGATGGCCGGCATCTGGAAGGACCTCTCGGCGGGCAACACGATCAGCGTCGAGCAGCGCATCACCATCCGCATGGCCGCGACCAATGCCATCCACAAGGCCAAGGACGCGGTCGACTTCGCCTACAATGCGGCGGGCGCCACGGCGATCTTCGAGAACCATCCGCTGGAGCGGCGGTTCCGCGACATCCATACCGTGACCCAGCAGTTGCAGGGCCGGCTCTCCCATTTCGAGACCGTGGGCGCCTGGATGATGGGCGCCGACGCCGACCTCACTTTCGTCTGACCCGATCCACGGAGACCGACCATGCCGCTTGGCCCCCTTCAGCACTACACGATCGAACCCTCCAACCTCGAAGCCACCAAGGACTTCTATTGCGATGTCCTGGGTCTCGAGAACGGCGACCGGCCGCCACTCGGGTTCCCCGGCTACTGGCTCTATTCCGGCGGCGTGGCCACCGTGCACCTGCTGGGCGAGCGCAAGCCGCGTGAGGGCATCGTCGTGCGCGGCACCGAGAAGAAGTTCGAGGACACCGGCCGCTTCGATCACATCGCCTTCGCCGCCAGCGACCTGCCCGGCGTGCGCAAGCGCCTGCAGTCGAAGAACGTGAAGTTCCGCGAGCAGATCGTACCACGCACCGGAGCTGCCCAGATCTTCCTCTACGACCCCGATGGCGTCGGCGTGGAGCTGAACTTCCCGCCCGAAGAGGTCCAGGCGGAAGCCAGGGCCTAGACCGGGATGAGTTCAAGGCAGATCCGCCAACGACCCCTGTGCTCGAAAGCAGAGCCCGTCGTCTCGACCGGAGCCGCGCGCAGCGAGGCGGAGCGGAGAGACCTTCTATCTGGGATTAGCCGGCATTTGGTGGAGAGCAGGTCTCTCCACTGCGCGCTGCGCGCTCCGGTCGAGACGACGGAACCTTTGGTGCTCAACCTCAAACCTGGCGTGTATTGGTGATCGTCTCCCTCGAGATCGAGAAGGTCGAGCCCCTCGCCGACGGCGCCGCATTCGGCGAGGCGGGCGCCTATGAGCGCGTCATCGCCGTTGCGCGCGGCGAGGTCGATCCGTCCTCGCCCGCCAACAGCGGCATCGCGCTCATCGACAAGGCGCCGCGCAATGCCGCCGGCAAGGTCGAGTTCGCGACCAGCGTCTTCATCCTGCGGCCCAGGGATCCTACGCGCGGCAACGGGCGCATCCTCTACGAGGTCAACAATCGTGGCCGCAAGATGCTGTTCGGCAACATCGCCGACGGCCCGCAGGGCGTGAACGATCCGAAGACCTTGGCCGATCTCGGCAACGCCTTTCCCCTGCGCCTCGGCTACACGATCGTCTGGTCGGGCTGGGACCCGGATGCGCCGCGCGCCAACATGGGGCTCGCCCTGACGGCGCCGGTCGCCACCGACAACGGCCAGCCAATCGTGCGGACGGTTCGCGAAGAATGGGTGTCGGGCACACGCGTCGGCGTGCTGGAGACGTTCAAGCTGTCCCATGAAGCCGCCACGCTCGAACAGCCGCGCGCACGCCTCACCGTGCGCGAGCGCGCCGACGACGAGCCGCGCGAACTGCCGCTGAACCAGTGGTCCTTCGTCGACGCCCGCTCGATCAGGCTGCGCGAGGGCACGCAGGCGAGGCCCGGCTTCCTTTATGAATTCCACTACGAGGCGAAGAACCCCAAGGTCCAGGGGCTGGGTTTCGCGGCGACGCGCGATGTCGTGAGCTGGCTGCGCCACGCGCCCGAGGCGGTGAAGGCCACCGGCCGTCCCATGACGCATGCGCTGGCCATCGGCTTCTCCCAGGCCGGCCGCTACCTGCGCAACCACATCTCCGAAGGCTTCAACCGCGACGAACAGGGGCGTCGCGTGTTCGACGGCATCCACAGCCATATCGCCGGTATCGGCCGCGTGTTCTTCAACACGCCGTTCGCCCAGCCCGCGCGCACCAACACCCAGCACGAGGATCACGGCTTCCCCGAGAACGAATTTCCGTTCTCGACGGCGACGCTCGGCGATCCGCTGACGGGCCGGAGCGGCTCGCTGTTCCGGGGCGACGGCAGCGACCCGCTGCTGATCGAGACCAACACCTCGACCGAGTACTGGCAGAAGGGCGCCTCGCTCCTGCACACCGATCCGCTCGGCACCA
>JBILYJ010000189.1:0-8810 GCA_044377795.1 Reyranella sp.
CGCGTCTACATGATCGCAGGCACGCAGCACGGCGGCCGCGCCGGCGCCACGACCGATCCCGGCCCGAACCTCAATCCGCGCAACCCGCACAATCCGATGCCGGCGGTCCGCGCCCTGCTGGTCGCGCTCGACGAATGGGTCGTTTCCGGCAAAGCGCCGCCGCCCAGCCGTGTCCCGACCCTATCGGCCGGGACCCTCGTGGAGCCGGACAAGACCGGCTTTCCCGCCGTGCCGGGCGCCGCGATCGTGCGCACCACCAATGCGGTGGCGCCGCCCAACGACTGGGTGACGCCGACGCTTCCGGACAAGGTCTATCGAACCCTGGTCAGCAAGGTCGACGCCGATGGCAACGAGGTCGCGGGCATCCGCCTGCCCGACATCGCCGTGCCACTCGCGACCTACACCGGTTGGAACGAGTACAAGCCGCCCTACCCCGCTGGCGAGATCGCCGATCGCGACGGAAGCTGCCTGCCGCTGCCGGTCGACCAGGCCGCTCGCGAGGCCGCGGGAGATCCGCGGCTCTCGATCGCCGAACGCTACAGAAGCGGCGCCGACTACGTGGCCAGGGTCCAGGCGGTCGTCTCGCAACTGATGGCCGACCGGCTGTTGCTGGCCGAGGACGCCGAACGCTATCTCGACCGCGCGCGCAAAGAGCCGCGCGTCGCACCTTAACAATCAGCCTCTAGGGAGATCAGGATGGGCAAGCGAATCGCAGTCGTCGGTACGGGAGCATTGGGCGGCTATGTCGGCGGCTATCTTGCGCATGCCGGCCACGACGTCACGCTGATCGATTTCTGGCCGGAGAACATCGAGATCATCCGCAAGCGCGGACTCGAACTCGACGGCGTGACGCCGGAAGAGAAGTTCACGGTCACCAAGGCCAAGACCATGCATCTCACCGAGATGCAGGACCTGTCGCGCCAGAAGCCGATCGACATCGCCTTCGTGTCGATGAAGTCCTACGATACCGAGTGGGCGACCGCGCTGATCAAGCAGTATCTGGCGCCGGACGGCTACGTCGTGTCGCTGCAGAACTGCCTGAACGAGGAGCGGATCGCGGGCGTCGTGGGCTGGGGCAAGACCGTCGGCATGGTCGCCTCGCTGATCTCGGTCGACATGTACGAGGCCGGCAAGATCCGACGCACCGTTTCCAAGGGTGGCGACAAGCACACCGTCTTTCGCGTCGGCGAGGTCCATGGCCGCATCACCAAGCGGGTCGAGGAGCTGCGCGAGATGGTCGGCATGATCGACAGCGCCAAGACCACGACCAACCTGTGGGGCGAGCGCTGGTCGAAGCTCTGCCAGAACGGCATGAAGAACGGCGTCTCGGCGGCCACCGGCATGACCGGCACCGACTGCGATCGCAACGACGCCGTGCGTCGCTTCTCGATCAAGCTGGGCGGCGAGGCCGTGCGGGTGGGTCAGGCGCTGGGCTACCATATCGAGAAGATCGGCAAGTTCGAGCCGGAGTTGCTGGCCCGTGCGTCGGAAGACGACAAGGCGGCGCTCGACGAGGTCGAGGCGATCCTGCGGCCCGGCTCCAACACCAACCCCAACCCGCGCGCCGACATCCAGCGCCCCTCGATGGCACAGGACATCATCAAGGGCCGCCGCACCGAGATCGAGTTCATGAACGGCTACATCGCCGAGCGCGGCGACTATATCGGCGTGAAGGCACCGACCCACACCAAGCTCACCGAGATCGTGAAGAAGGTGGAGCGCAAGGAGCTGAAGCCCTCCCCCGCCCTGCTCGGAGGATAACTTTTCTTCTTCCGGCGGAGCAGGCAGCACGTTCTGCTCCGTCGCACGGCCTATTTTGACAATCTGCTCTGTGTAATTGCCGGAGCCTCGCGGCCATATATCCCTCTCGCACGGCGAGATTCGGCCCAAATTCTGCATGGCGTCTCCCGTGCCCTAAAGGCTCGAGGGGGTTGTCGTGATTCAGGTGAAGTACCAGCGGTTTCTGGCCGGCGCGTTGGCGTCGCTCGCATCCATCGCCGTCCTCGCGGGAAGCGCCACGGCGCAGACCGCCGTCACCAAGGGCGGGACGCTGATCTATCTGGAGCAGCAGCCCCATACCAACCTCTATCCGCCGGCCGGGGGCTTCTATCCCAATGGCGGCGTGCTCAACCAGATCACCGACAAGCTCACCTACCAGAATCCCAGGACGCTCGAGATCGAGCCGTGGATCGCCGAGAGCTGGACGGTCAACGCCGACGCCACGGAATACACGTTCAAGATCCGGCCGG
The DNA here is from genome assembly GCA_044377795.1 of Reyranella sp. Taxonomy (GTDB): domain Bacteria; phylum Pseudomonadota; class Alphaproteobacteria; order Reyranellales; family Reyranellaceae; genus Reyranella. The sequence continues at coordinate 2,250 of JBILYJ010000189.1, forward strand.
GCGTCACCTTCTCCGACGGCACGCCGCTCGACGCCGCCGCCGTGGCCAGGAACTTCGACACCTACGGGCTCGGCAACAAGGCGCTGAAGCAGCCGGTGTCCGAGGTGATCACCAACTACAAGGGCAGCGAGGTCATCGATCCGCTGACCGTGAAGTTCTTCTTCACCAAGCCGTCGGTCGGCTTCCTGCAGGGCACCTCGGTGATCGGCTCCGGCCTGGTGTCGCTGAAGACGCTGGCCCTGCCGTTCGACGCGCTGGGGGACGCCACCAAGATCATCGGCTCCGGGCCGTTCGTGGTGAAGAGCGAGGTGCTCGGCCGCGAGCTCGTGATGGAGGCCCGCAAGGACTATAAATGGGGTCCGGCCAAGCTCGCCCACCAGGGCCGCGCCAACCTCGACGGCATCAAGTATGTCGTGACGCCCGAGGACAGCGTGCGCATCGGCGCGCTGCTGGCCGGCCAGGCCAACGTCATCCGCCAGGTCCAGGCCTATGACGAGAAGCAGGTCCAGTCTAAAGGTTACATCATCTATGCCGCCTCCACGCGCGGCGTGAACAACACGGTCGTGTTCCGGCCCGACAATCCCCTGGTCTCCGATATCCGCGTGCGCAAGGCGCTGCTGCACGCAACCAACGCCAAGGAAATCGTGGCGACGCTGTTCTCGGCCAACTATCCGCAGGCCAAGTCGATCATCGCCTCGACCGCGCAGGGCTATGTCGACCAGTCGGCCAAGCTCGCCTACGATCCGGCGCTGGCCGCCAAGCTGCTCGACGAAGCCGGCTGGACGATCGGGCCCAAGGGCGTGCGCCAGAAGGACGGCAAGGAGCTGGTGCTCCAGGCCTATGAATCGCCGCCGCAGCCTCAGAACAAGGAGACCCTGCAGCTCGTCGCCCAGCAATGGGGCAAGGTCGGCGTGAAGCTGAACGTGCTGGCGGGCGATGCCGGCAGCCGTGTCGCCGACAGTCTCGATCCGATGAAGACGCCCGTCGCCCCGGCCATGGTCGGCCGCGCCGATCCCGACGTGATCCGCAGCCAGTACTATCCGACGACCCGCAATGCGCTGCTGCAGAAGGGCGGCGTCAGCAACAAGGTCCAGAGCTTCGTCGACGAGAAGCTGAACGCTCTTCTCGAGGAGATCGCCGCCGCCACCGATCCGGTGAAGCGACTGGCGCTGGTGGGCGAGGTGCAGGCCTATGTGATCGACCAGGGCTATGTGATTCCGATCTTCGAGGAGCCGCAGGCCTTCGCGGCGTCGCCGAAGGTCAAGGACTTCACCTTCGAGGCGGTCGGTCGTCCGAGCTTCTACGCCACCTGGATCGCCAAGTAGGCGCAGGACAGGTCATGGCGCGCTACCTCCTGGGGCGGGTCGGCCAGGCTCTGGCCGTGCTGGCGCTCACCTTCACGGCCGCCTTCCTGCTGCTGCAGGTGCTGCCGGGCGACGCGATCATGATCAAGTTCATGAGCCCCGACATGGGTCTCACGGCCGACCAGATCGCCGAGATCCGCGCCTCCTACGGCGCGGACCGCCCGCTGTGGGAGCGCTATTTCACGACCGTCGGCAACTTCCTCACCGGCAATTTCGGCATCTCGATCCAGGCGGGCGTGCCGGTGAGCCAGCAGCTCGCGACCAACCTGCCGCCCACCCTGCTGCTCGCATCGCTGGCCTTCGTCGCTGCCCTGATCCTGACGGTCGTCCTGGCCACCGTCTCCAACATGGTGGGCATGGAGTGGCTGCGCGCCGGGCTGCAGTCCCTGCCGTCGCTGTTCATCTCCGTGCCGGTGTTCTGGCTCGGCATCATGCTGATCCAGGTCTTCTCGTTTCAGCTCGGCCTGGTCTCGGTCATCAGCCCCGGCCCGGTCGAACGGCTGGTCCTGCCCGTGCTGACGCTCGCCATCCCGATCTCCGCACCGCTGGCGCAGATCCTGATGCGCAACATCGACCAGGTGCTGGCACAGCCCTTCGTCGCGGTCGCGCGGGCCAAGGGCGCCTCGCGCAACTGGGTCCTGTGGCGGCACGTGGCACGCAACGCCATCATGCCGACGCTCACCATCGCCGGCGTCCTGTTCGGCGAGCTGCTGGCCGGTGCCGTCGTCACCGAGGCGGTGTTTGGCCTGAGCGGCCTGGGTGGCCTCACCTACCAGGCCGTGGGCAACCACGACACGGCGGTGCTGCAGGCCATCGTCGTGATCTCCGCCCTGGCCTTCGTCACCATCAATCTGATCGTCGACCTGCTCTATCCGGTGCTCGATCCCCGGCTCGGTTCCAGATCGGGAGCGCCGGCATGACTGCGGAAACCGCAAGCGGCGCAAGCGCCGACCTCCAGCCCGGTTGGGTCACGCGCCTGAAGCGCGTGCCGGTCACCTTGCTCCTCGCCTGGGCCGTGGTGTTCATCGTGCTCGCCTGGGCCGCACTGCCGTCGCTCTTCACCGGCTACAGCGGCACGGAGGGTGTACCGGGTGAACAGCTCCGCCCGCCCAGCGCCGAGCATGTGCTCGGCACCGACGGGCTGGGCCGCGACGTCTACGCCCGCATCGTCTACGGCGCGCGCCACTCGCTGTCCGGCGCCTTCGTCGCCGTCACCGTGGGATTGATACTGGGCACATTGCTCGGCCTGATCGCCGGCGCGCGCGGTGGCTGGATCGATGTCGTGATCATGCGTGTGGTCGATTCGATGCTGGCCGTGCCGTCGCTGCTGATGTCGCTCAGCATCATCGTGCTGCTGGGCTTCGGCACCATCAATGTCGCCATCGCCGTCGGCGCGGTGGCGATCGCCCGCTTCGCCCGGCTGGCGCGCTCCGAGGTCATGCGGGTGCGGCGCAGCGAATATGTCGAGGCGGCCTTCGGCAGCGGCGGCACCTTCTGGGCCGTGCTCTACCGGCATGTCCTGCCTAACTCGCTCACGTCGGTCATCGCGCTGGCGGCGCTGCAGTTCGGCTCGGCCATCCTCGCCATCTCTACGCTCGGCTTCCTGGGCTACGGCGCGCCGCCGCCGACGCCGGAATGGGGCCTGCTGATCGCCGAGGGCCGCAACTACCTGTCGCGCGCCTGGTGGCTCACCGCGGCGCCCGGCCTCGTCGTCGTGCTGGTGGTGCTGTCCGCCGACCGAATCAGCAAGGCGCTGGGCAGGACCGCGCCATGACCGCCACCCCCCTCCTCCAGGTCGACGATCTGGCGATTGCCTACAAGACGGGCGAGCGCGAGCAGCGGGTCGTGCACGGCGTCTCCTTCAGCGTGGCGCCGGGCGAAGTGGTGGCGCTGGTGGGCGAGTCAGGCTCCGGCAAGACCACGACGACACAGGCGACGCTCGGCCTGCTGGCCGGCAACGGCCGGGTCGAGAGCGGCACCATCCGTCTCAACGGTACCGACATCACGCACTGGTCGCAGAAGCGGCTCGACTCCATCCGCGGCGCCGTCGTCAGCCTGATCCCGCAGGACCCCGGCAGCTCGCTCAATCCGGTGCGCACCATCGGCTCGCAGCTCGCCGAGGTGCTGCAGATCCACAGGCGCGGCGATCGCAAGGCGATCCACGCGCGGGTCATCGAGTTGCTGGAGCGGGTCGGCCTGACGCCGGCCGAGATGCGCGCACGTCAGTATCCGCACGAGCTCTCGGGCGGCATGAAGCAGCGCGTGCTGATCGCCATCGCCGTCGCTCTCAATCCGGCGCTGATCGTGGCCGACGAGCCGACCAGCGCGCTCGATGTCACGGTGCAACGCCGCATCCTCGACCTGATCGACGAGCTGCGCCGCGAGAACGGCACGGCAGTCCTGCTGGTGACGCACGATCTCGGCGTCGCCGCCGACCGCGCCGACCGTCTCGTGGTCCTCCAGAACGGTCGTATCCAGGAACAGGGACCCGTAAAGGACATGCTGGCAGCGCCGCGCAGCGCCTATACGCGCCGCCTGCTGGCCGACGCACCCTCGCTCGGCAAACCGCGCCCGGCACGGCCCGGGATCGAGAGCCAGGACTTCGCCATCGAGGTGACGGGCCTCACGCACGATTTCCCGGTGAGCGGCGGCGAGACCCGGTCGTTCCGCGCGGTCGACGACCTGTCCTTCAAGGTCCGGCGCGGCACCACCCACGCCATCGTGGGCGAATCGGGTTCGGGCAAGACGACGGCCATCCGCAGCGTCGTGGGCTTCATCAAGCCGACGGCCGGACGCATCCTGGTCGACGGCGTCGATCTCACGACCCTGAAGGGCGAGAAGCTGCGGCAGTTCCGCAAGCACATCCAGCTCGTCTACCAGAACCCCTTCGGCTCGCTCGATCCGCGGCAGACCATCGCCCGCATCGTCGAGGAGCCCCTGCTCAACTTCGAGCCGATCCCCGCCGCCGATCGCGCGCGCAAGGTGCGCGACATGATGGCCCGCGTCGGCCTCTCCGAGAGCTTCCTCGAACGCCAGCCGCGCGCCCTGTCGGGCGGCCAACGGCAGAGGGTCGCCATCGCCCGGGCCCTCGTCCTCGACCCGCGCGTGCTGGTGCTCGACGAGGCGGTCTCCGCCCTCGACGTCACGGTGCAGGCGCAGATCCTGTCGCTGCTCGACGAGCTGCAGAAGACCCTGGGCCTCACCTACCTGTTCGTCTCGCATGACCTGGCCGTCGTCCGGCAGATTTCCGACACCGTCTCGGTCATGCACAAGGGGCGGCAGGTGGATGGCGGTCCGATCGAGACCGTCTTCGGCCAGCCCGACAGCGCCTATACGCGCGAGCTGATCGACGCCATCCCGGGCCGCGGCCTGCCGGTCCTTGGCGTACCCATACTTGCCGGGCCGTCCGAACTTCCCCCAAGGTTGAGCCCATGACCACGTTTCCCATCAAGCGCCTCGGCTTTTTCACCCGCCTGCTCGACCAGGTGGACGCGGCCGAGCGCTACCGGCTGGCCACCCAGCAGATCGTGCAGGCCGAGAAGTGCGGCTTCGATTCGGCCTGGATCGCCCAGCACCATTTCCACGAAGGCGAAGGTGGCCTGCCCGCCCCCTTCGTGTTCCTGGCGCACGCCGCGGCCCATACGTCGCGCATCCGGCTCGGCACCGGCATCGTCACCCTGCCGCTGGAACTGCCGATCCGCGTCGCCGAGGATGCGGCCGTCACCGACCTGATGAGCGGCGGCCGCCTCGAAGTCGGCGTCGGACCGGGCGGCAACCTGACGGCCTTCACCGCCTTCGGCCTCGAAAGCGACCAGCGGCACGCGCTGTTCGACAACAATCTCGCCCTGCTCAAGACCGCTTGGTCGGGCGGCGCTCTGTCCGGCGGCGACAAGCTCTATCCGTCGAGCCCGACCCTGGTCGACCGCATCTGGCAGGCAACCTTCACCGTGTCGGGCGCGCGCCGCGCCGGCCTGGCGGGCGACGGGCTGATGCTGTCGCGCACCCAGCCGCGCTCTCCCGAGGCACCGCAAGCGTCGCTCGCCGACATCCAGAACCCGATGCTCGACACCTATCTGGAGGCGCTGCCCAAGGGCGTCGAACCGCGCATCCTCGCCTCCCGGACCATCTTCGTGGCCGACGACCACAACGAGGCGATGCGCCTGGCCGAGATCGGCCTGTCACGCATGCGCCACCGGCTGGCGGCCACCGGCAACTTCAGCTCGGGCAGCCTGGTCGGCGACCTGATCAGGGCCATGGACGTTCATATCGGCACGCCCGACGAGGTGATCGCCTCGTTGCAGGCCGATTCGACCCTGCAGCGTTCGACCGATCTCACGATGCAGGTTCACTCGATCGATCCGCCGCACCCGTATATCCTGCGGTCGATCGAGCTGTTCGCCGGCAAGGTCGCGCCCGCATTGGGCTGGGCGCCGGAAGTCAAAGCGGGGACGAGACAAGTCGCATGACAGACGTGATCGACAGCCTGGTGGGTATCGCACCGGGCTCCAAACTGGATGCGATCCGCGCCCAGCGCACCGAGGCGCGCAAGCACGCGCAGGCGAGCTACGCCTCGCTCTTCGAACCGAAGGACCTGGGTGGGGTCAGCGCCGACGAGCGCCATGCCATCGCGTCCTTCGTCGCGGGCCTGCACGGCGAGCCGAAGACGGATGCCTTCTATGCCGCCAAGCTGCCTGCGGCTCTGCGCACCGCCATCGCGACCGAAGTCGCGGCCGCCAGGACCAAGGGTCCCTATGGCCACTTTCCGAAAGGACCGCTTTCGGTCGAGGATGCGCCGGGTCAGACTTGGAAGGTGAGCGATGCCGGGCGCGCGGCGCTGGGGCCGCGTCTCGCCGCCGCGTTCGAGCACACGCACATGCTGGTGTTCCACCCGCGCGATGCGTCGGCGGCGTCGCTGCAGTCGCTGCTCGATGCCGGCTGGTCGACCAACGACATCGTGACGGTCTCCCAGCTCGTCTCCTTCCTGTCCTACCAGATCCGGGTCGTGGCCGGCCTGGGCGTCCTCGCGAGCACCCTATGAGCACCGACAAGACCCTGACGCCGCCGCCGCACACCGAGCCGGTGGTCTTCACGCGCGACATGCTCGACTGGCTGCCGTGGCTCGAGCCGATGGCCGAAGCCGACATGACCGAACACCACATCAAGAGCCTGGTCGACGCGGCGCGCGTGAAGTCGCCGT
>JBILYJ010000105.1:0-13234 GCA_044377795.1 Reyranella sp.
TGGGCGATGCAGAGGATAACGCCGGCCGCATCGGCGACCTGATAGACGCCGAGCTGGCCCGGCAGGCGGGCGATCTCCTCGGCCGCCAATGGCCGCCATGGCTTGTCGAGGCGGAGCCTGATCGACACGGCCTTAGCGTCCCTGGAACTTCGCGGTGCGCTTCTCCAGCCGCGCCTTCATGCCTTCCTGCGCGTCCTGGCTCTTCATCGCCGCCTGCACGAGCGCGTCGACATCGTCATGCCTGATGCCGTCGCGGAACTCGAGCTGCTTCACCGTCAACGCCTTCATGGCCTTGAGTGACAGCGGCGCGTTGGCGGCCAGCCGGTCGACGACCTTCGAGGCCTCGGCTTCGAGCTCCTCCGGCGGCACGCAGCGGGCGATCAGTCCCAGCGCATGCAGCTTGGTCGACGGCAGGGGGTCGCCCAGAAGCAGCATTTCGCGCGTCGTCACCGGACCCAGCACTTCCATGAGCTTCTTGGCCAGGAACCAGTTGGGTGCGAGGCCGACCTGGGCCAGCGACATGCCGAACCGCGCCTTCTGGCTCGCCACCACGAGATCGCAATGGAGCGCCAGCTCGTTGCCGCCGGCGATGGCGTCGCCATGGACGACCGCGACGACGGGCAGAGGGCAGAGCTCGACCGCGCGCAGCATCACCTCGATGCCGCTGGCATTGCCGCCGCCGATCGTCTCGCGGCGCTCGGCCATGTCGAGGCCGGCGCAGAACACGTCGCCCTTGCCGCGAATCACGACGACACGATCCTCGGCCGCGACGGGCGCCTGGAGCGCCTCGATCATCTCGCGCATCAGCTCGCTGTCGAGCGCGTTGCGCTTCTCCGGCCGGTTCATCCAGATGGTTTTGACCGGGCCGTCTTTCTCGATGATGACCTTGCTCATGGTGCTCACTCCGGCTCGATACCGGCGGCCTGGATCTCCTTGGTCCACCAGGCGGTTTCGCTCTTCACGTAGGCGGCGAACTCGTCGAGGGCGAGCGGGGCGATTTCCATGCGGCCCTGTGTCATCGCCTTGGCGGTGGCCGGGTCCTTCAGGGCCTCGGCGATTGCATCGGCGAGGACCTTCTGGACGTCCTTGGGCGTCGCCGCCGGTGCGAACACGGCCAGCCAGTAGACCAGCGAGTAGCCTGGCACCGCTTCCGCAATTGCCGGCAGGTTGGGGGTGACCGTCGTGCGCTTGGGGCCGGTGGTCGCAAGCCCGCGCACCCGGCCGGCCTCGATCTGGGTCAGCGCCTGCGGCAGGTCGGGGAACATCACCTGGACCTGGCCCGAGGCCACGTCGCCCAGCGCCTGGGGGCTCGCCTTGTAGGGCACCCGCTCCATCTTCACGCCGGCCAGCTTGTTGAACATTTCGCCCGAGAGGCGCTGCGAGGCGCTGGCTTCGGCGTAGTTGAGCTTGCCGGGGTTCTTCCTGGCGTAGTCGACCAGCTCTGCGGTCGTCTTCACCGGCAGGTCGTTGTTCACGACCAGCGCGTTGACGCCCATCACGCAACGCATGACCGGCGCGAAATCCTTGTCGATGTCGTAGCTCAGTTTCTTGAACAGGGCGCCGTTGGCGGCGTTCGTCGTGTTCGTGCCCATCATCAGCGTGTAGCCGTCGGCCGGCGCTGTGGCGACGGCGGAGGCACCGAGCTGACCGCTGGCGCCCGGCTTGTTCTCGATCACGACCGGCTGCTTCAGGATGTCCTGCAACTTGGCGCCGAGGCCGCGCGCCGTCAGGTCGGTGGCGCTGCCGGCCGCGAAGGGCACGACGATCTTGATCGGCTTGGTGGGATACGCCTGAGCCAGAGCGGCCTTGGACAGCGAACCGGCCGCCAGCGCGGCGGCGCCGGCCAGGGTCATACGACGGTTGAGTTTCACGTTTCCTCCTGGGGCCGTGTCCGGCCGGATCCCGTTTTAGCGGCCCGGCGCGGCAAGGCAAAGGAGGGCAGGCTACATGAACAGCTTTTCCGCCTTGCGGTCAGCATACAGCCCGGCCACGAACTCGGCGTAGCCGTTGTAGAGCAGGGTCGGGATACGCTCCTCGCTGCCCAGGGGCTTCTCCGTCGCCTGGCTCCAGCGGGGATGGGCGACCTGCGGGTTCACGTTGGCCCAGAAGCCGTATTCGCTGGACTGCAGCCCTTCCCAGAAGGTCTTGGGCTTCTTGTCGGTGAAGTCGACGCTGACGATCGATTTGACGTTCTTGAACCCGTACTTCCACGGCGCCACGAGGCGCAGCGGCGCGCCGTTCTGCTTGTGGATCGGCTTGCCGTAGAGGCCCGTCGCGATGAAGGCGAGATCGTTCATCGCCTCGTCCATCGCCAGCCCCTCGGTATACGGCCACGGGTACAGGAGATCGCGCTGCTCGCGCATCACCGAGGGCCTGGACAGGGTCTTCATGACGATGAACTTGGCGCTGCCCAGAGGCTTGCAGAGCTCGACCAGCGAGCGCACCGGAAAGCCGCTCCACGGCACGATCATCGACCAGGTCTCGACGCAACGGTGGCGGTAGACACGCTCCTCGAGCTGTACCTTGGCCAGGAGATCGTCGATGCCGATCTCGAACGGCTTCTCGACCATGCCGCCGACCTTGATCGTCCACGGTCGGACCTCGAGTTTCTGGGCTTCGCGCCAGATGCTCTTGTCGGTGCCGAACTCGTAGAAGTTGTTGTAGGTGGTGGCCAGTTTCTCGGCCGTCATCGGCGTCGGCACGCCATACCTGTCGTTGCGCTTGGCCGGATACAGCCCGGCGGAGGGATCGGCCGACTTGTCCTGGGCCATGAGTTGGCCGGGCAGGGCGATCGAGGCTGCGCCAAATCCCATGGCGCGCACCATCGCGCGGCGGTTGAGGTAATGGCTTTCCGAGGTCGTCTTCGACTCCGGAAGCTCCCAGCCCTTCATGCGCTTGATCAGCATCGTTCCCTACTCCTGTGTACGCCGTGCCCTTAGATGGACCCGACTACCGGCAGTCGCAAATCAACCCTGCTCACTGCGCCGTGACGCCGGCTATGGCTGCGAGTTGGTCACGTCCAGCAGGGTCGGCCACATTACATCGCGCCAGGCATTGTTGCCGACCGCGGTGAAGGTGATCTGTCCGCCCTGAACGAGGAAGAAGCGTGGCGTCTCGGCCCCCTGTTCGACGCCGACCTGGCTCATCAGGAAGGCGTCGAGCACCCAACGCAGGTCCGAGGGCCAACTCGCGGGCTTCAGCAGGAGCGCCGGCGTCTTCGGGAACACCACGCGGTAGTCGACCTTCTGGAACACCGGGGCCTGCTTGAAGAGCGGCTCCCATTGCGTACGCCAGACCTTGCAGGCTTCCGAGGTCTCGTCGCCGGCGAAGATCAGCATGGGCTTCGTCGTGCCTTGTGCCGACCCCTGGGCGGCAGCGGCGCGTGCGAGTACCGGCGCGGCGGCCAGTGACAGGCCCCCCGCGATCAAACTACGTCTCTTGAACATCAACCTTCGTCCCCCCTCGTGGACATGTCCCACGAGGGTAATATGGAACAACGCGGGCCGGCCGGAAACTAGGCCTTGGTGCCGGTCAGTTCCTGGATCTTCGGCCACATCTGGTCTTTCCAGCCGCCGTTGCCGGTGACCGTTAGGACGACCTTGCCATCCTGGAACAGGATGAACCGTGGCGTGGCATTGGGGCGCTTCTGCCCGTCCTCGCTCGCCAGGAAGGCAGCCCGGATGGGCCTTGCCGGCGCGGGCCAGCTTTCGTCGACCATCAGGAGGTCAGCATTGGCCGGATGAACCACCTGATAGTCCATCTTCTTGAAAGCGGCCGACTTGAGGAAATCAGGCTCGGACTGGGCACGCCAGATCTTGCAGCCGCCTCAAAGCTCGTGGCCGACGAACACCAGCGTCGGGCGCCCAGACTGGGCACTGGCGACGCGGGCCAGTGACGATGTGGCAGCCGTCACCAGGCCACCCACCATCAACGACCGTCTGTTGAACATGAACATCACTCCCGTGGAACCATTCCACGGGGTAAATATGAGAGGCCGGTCGGCGGGGGAGAAGCGCCATCCGTTCGGCCTCACTGCCTTGTGACCCGAGCGGAGGCCGCCTCAGGCGGCCTGACGCTTCTTCGTCTCCTCGACGATGCGTTCGGCCGTCCGTCCGGCCAGTTCCTGCAGGTGGTCGAACGCTGCGCGGAAGGTGCCGATGCCCTGCGTGACGGACCGGATCTCCACGATCATGTCGGCGGTCTCCGCTTCCGGAAGCAGGGCCGAGACCTCGTCCCATCCCGCCCAGTCCGGTCGGGCGTCGTAGCCCAGAAGCTGCCCCCGGCGTCCGGTGATCAGTCGCTGCAGCCGCGGGGTCGACTCGGACGGTCCGGCGACCGTGACCCGGAGAATGGGTTCGAGCAGGACCGGTTTGCACTTGGGCATGGCCTCGCTCATGGCGATGCGCGCGGCCATCTTGAACGACATCTCGGAACTGTCGACGGCATGGTACTGGCCGTCGAACATCGTCGCCTCGAGGTCGACCACGGGCTGTCCGAGTGGCCCTTCCTTCAGGTACTCGCGCAACCCTTCCTCGACGGCCGGAATGAAGTTGCGGGGGACCACGCCGCCCACGATCCGGTCGACGAAGCGGAAGCCCGACCCCCGAGGCAATGGCTTGACCTCGATCTTGATGTCGGCGAACTGGCCGTGGCCGCCGGTCTGGCGTTTGTAGCGGGCATGCTGCTGCGTGCCGGCCTGGATGGTCTCGCGATAGGCGACGCGCGGCGTCGCCGTCTCGACCGCGACGTTGTAGCGCCCGGCGAGTTTGTCGACGGCGACCTTGAGATGCATCTCGCCCTGGCCCCTGAGCAGCAACTCATGTGTTTCGCCGCGCTGCTCGAAGGAGAGCGACGGATCTTCCTCGACGATCTTCTGGAGTGCGCCCGAGAGTTTCACCTCGTCGTTCCGGTTGCGGGCGGATAGCGCCAGGCCGAACACGGGGGCGTCGGCCGTCGGGAAATCCGCCGAGGCGACGATCCCCGCGGAACTGAGCATCTGCCCGGACGACAGGGCCTCCACCTTGGCCAGGGCAACGATCTCGCCGGCGCGCGCCCCGGCGATCTTGTCGAGCTTCTGCCCGAACGGGCGCAGGATCGAGCCGATCCTCTGTCCGCCGACCGACTGGCCTTCGGTCAATGTCCCGGACCAGATCCGGCAGAGCGAAAGCTTTCCGGCGTGGCTCTGGTGACTGACCTTGAAGCATTCCGCCATCGGAGCGTCCTCCGAAGGCAGGGCGCGGCGCCGCGCGGTCTGCTCGACGAAGGGCGTATCGTGGCGCAGCGCCTTCAGCAGGCGCCGCACCCCGTTCTCCCGGTCGCCGGCGCCGAGCAGTACCGGTGCAATCTGGTCTGTGCAGAATTCGTCATGCAGGTCGCGGTAGATCAGCGACTTCTCGGGCGCGATATCCTCGATGAGCTGTTCCAGGAGCGCATCGTCGAACTCGGAGAGCGTCTCCAGCATTTCGCGGCGCGCCTCGGCCTCGCGCGGCAGCACTTCTGCGGGCATCTCGATCAGGTCGGACGCGCCGCTGCTCCTGTAGCGATAGGCGCGCTCGCTCACGAGATCGACATAGCCCACCGTCTCCTCGCTGCCGTCGACGGTAGCACGGCGGATCGGCACCTGGCGCAGCACCAGCTTGCGCCGCGATACCGACTGCAGCGCCGACAGCAGGTCGCGTACGCGGACCTCGGCGGAGTCGATCTTGTTGACGAAGACGATGTGGGGGATATGCCGGTCCTCGATCTGTTTCAGGAGCGGCGTCAGCGCCATCACCCGCTCGGGCGAGGGCTCGCAGACGAGGACCGCGGCATCGCACACCGCAAGCGCGGCGAAGGCATCGTGCTGGAATTCGATCGAGCCCGGCACGTCGAGGAAGGTCCACTGATCGCCGAGATAGTCGACCGAGGTGACGTTGATCTCGGTGCCCATGCCGCGCTTGCGCGCTTCGGCGGCACCGTCGCCGATGGAAGTGCCTGCGCGCGTCGAGCCGCGCCGGCCGATGGCTCCTGTCGCGTAGAGAATGCTTTCGAGCAGGCTGGTCTTGCCCGACAGATACGGCCCGCATAGCGCCACCACGCGATGCGCGCCGCTGCCTGGTCTGCCGCCGGTGATCGTCTCCGTCTTGAACTCGGCCATGACAACGTCCTCCTTCTTCGCAAAAGCGCAGAAGCCCCGGACGAAAGTCGCGGAATAGACGTTACGCTTCCGAACGATCAGCCGGAGCGAAGCCCACTTGTCATGAAAATCGTTTCACCCCCGCCCGGGTGAGTCAAACACCGGGCGGGGATGAAATAGGTCAGCAATCCTTACGAAAGCGCGGCGCAGGCGCGCTGGATGCGACGGCCCGCTTCCTCCAGCAGTTCCGTCGCCGTGGCGTAGGAGATGCGGAAGGCCGGGCCCTGGCCGAACGCCGAACCCTGGACCACCGAGAGGCCCTCGGCCTCGAGCAGGTAGTTCACGAAGTCGGTGTCGTCCTTGATCACCCTGCCGTCGGGCGTCTTCTTGCCGATCAGGCCGGCGCAGGACGGATAGACGTAAAAGGCGCCTTCGGGACGCGGGCACTTGATGCCGTTGGTCTGGTTGAGCATCGACACGATCAGGTCGCGGCGCTGCTTGAAGATCGCGACGTTCTTCGCGATGAAATCGGTCGGACCGTTGAGGCCGGCCACCGCCGCCGCCTGGCTGATCGAACTGGCGTTCGACGTGCTCTGCGACTGCACCGTGATCATGGCATCGATCAGCTTCTGCGGGCCCGCCGCGTAGCCGATACGCCAGCCGGTCATGCTGTAGGCCTTGGAAACGCCGTTCATGGTCAGCGTGCGGTCGTACAGGCGCGGCTCGACCTGGGCCGGCGTGAAGAACTCGAAGTCGTCGTAGACGAGCTTCTCGTACATGTCGTCGGTCAGGATGTGCACCTGCGGATGCTTCAGCAGGACGTCGCACAGGCCGCGGAGGTCGGCCTTGGAGTAGGCGGCACCCGTCGGGTTGCTGGGCGAGTTCAGGATGATCCACTTGGTCTTGGGTGTGATGGCGCGGTCGAGATCTTCCGGCGTCAGCTTGAAGCCGTTTTCTTCTCGGCATTGCACGATGACCGGCGTGCCCTCGCCGAACAGCACCATCTCAGGGTACGACACCCAGTAGGGCGCCGGCACGATGACCTCGTCGCCCGGATTCAGCGTCGCCAGCATGGCGTTGAAGATGATCTGCTTGCCGCCCGAGGTGACGACGGTCTGCGACGGCTTGTACTCGAGGCCATGGTCGCGCTTCATCTTCGCGACGATCGCCTGGCGCAGCGCGGGCGTTCCCGGCACCGCGGTGTACTTGGTGTCGTTGTTGCGGATCGCCTGGATCGCGGCTTCCTTGATGTGGTCGGGCGTCGGCATGTCCGGCTCGCCGGCGGCCAGGCCGATCACATCTTTGCCCGCCGCTTTCATCTCCAGGAACTTGCCCTGCGCGGCATTGGTCGGAGATGGCTTGATGCGGTTGAGACGATCGGCGATGAAAGCCATGACGAATATGCCTCCTTCAGGCATTTTTATAAGCGGCGCGAAGCTAGTCGCGACGCGGGCTTTCCGCAAGGTAACCGCATTGTATTTATCGTCGGGCCGGCCTTACCGCCGTTAGGGGCTGGTTGCCTGAGCGGAAGGCGCGTCAATCGATGAGGCGGACGGCGCAGTCGACGGTCATTTTCGCATCGCCGAAACCGACGCGCCGGCCGCTGACCGGAGCCGCATCGCGGTAGTCGAGCCCCACGGCGACACGCAGGCTGTCGCCGCGCGGACTGATGCCGTTGGCGGGGTCGAAGCCTACCCATTCGAGCCCCGGCACCCAGGCTTCGGCCCAGGAATGGCTGGTCCGGCCGACGTGCAGCTCGGGATCGTCGTTGCGGAGATAGCCGCTCACATAGCGGGCGGGCACGCCGAGGCGGCGGCAGCAGGCAATGAAGATGTGGGCCTCGTCCTGCGCCACGCCGGCGCCGCGTGTCAGCGCTTCGACCGCCGTCGTATCCACGGTGGAGACGCCGGTCTTGTAGGCCACCCGCGCCGAAATACGCTCCATCAGGTCATGCAGGACCGCGACCCTTTGCGTGGGGTCCGCTGCGCGGTCGGCAAGGCCCTCGATCACCGGATCGAAGCTCGCATCGTGGCGCGCGAGGCCCGTGTTGCGCAGCCAGAAGGGCGCCGGCAGGGTCGGCTCCTCGACGTAGCGCAGCCACTGGTCGGTGCCGCTGTATTCGTAGATCCCCTGCACCACGATCTCGACGCTGTCGTGCTGCTGGGCGACCGAGAAGGTCGTGACCTGGTTGCCGTGGCCGTCCTTCCATTCCGACTTCTTGCCGGGACCGTCGATGCGCCACGACACGATGCGCTGCGCCGCCGCCGGCTTGGGCGTGAGGCGCACGTCGTGGATCGAATGTCCGGACGGCTGGTCGAACTGGAAGCGGGTGGCGTGGTGGACGGAGAAACGCATGGCTCTGCTCAATCCAGGAGGAACTGTCGGCCGATTTCGTCCGACAGGGTGCCGATGTCGCCGCGCAGCTGTCCCAGGAACTTGGCCAGGCCGATCTCGAAGACCTTGTCGATACGCGCATAGCGCAGGCGTGCATGGAGCTCGCCCGCCAGCCGGTCCGCCTCGCCCCGCGTGCCGTAGGCATCCGCCAGCTCGCGCATGTTGAGGTCAACCATCCAGAGACAATGGTGCACCGAGCGCGGGACGTCGCGCCGCAGCATCATCAGCTCGGCCACCTTCATGGGATTGAGCGAGCTGCGATAAATGCGACGGTAGGTGCGCACGGCGCCGATGCAGGCCAGGAGTTCCGACCAAGCGAAATAGTCGAGACCCTCGGCGCTGGGATTGCCGTCCGGCCGCAGCAGATGGAACTTCACGTCCAGGATGCGGCCGGTATTGTCGGCGCGCTCGAGGAAGGCGCCGAGCTGCAGGAAGTTGTTGGCCTCGTCGCGCAGCAGCGTGACCTGGGCGGCACCGAAGATCATCACCGCCTGCTTCTTCACCGACTCGATCAGGGCGCCGCGGTCGAGGTTCGCTCGTTTGCCGCCCAGGCGGGCACTGAGCTCCAGCCACAGGGCGTTCAGGCTCTCCCAGACGTCGACCGTGATGTTGTTGCGTTCCTCGCGGGCGTTGCGGCGGGCGGCGGCGATCGAATTGACGATGGAGGAGGGGTTGTTCTCGTCGATCACCAGGAAGTCGATCAGGCTGGCGAGACGTTCGCCCTGGGCCTGGCTCTGGCGGAACTCGTCCTCCATGCCGAAGATCGCCGCCACACCGGCGGCTTCCTCGCCGCGCGACTGCAGGGCCATGCGCTGGGTCGCCTCGATCAGCCGGGCCGTCGACTTGGCGCGCTGCAGGTAGCGACCCATCCAGTAGAGATTCTTGGCGGTGCTGCTCAGCATCGGCGGGGCCTATCGGTCGTCCGCCTGGTCGGATGCCAGGACCCAAGTGTCCTTGGTGCCTCCGCCCTGGCTCGAATTGACGACCAGCGATCCCTCCTTGAGCGCGACGCGGGTAAGGCCGCCCGGCACGATCGTGATCTTCTTGCCCGACAGCACGAAGGGACGCAGGTCCACATGACGTGGCGCCACGCCCTGGTTTACGAAGGTGGGGCAGGTCGACAGGGCCAGCGTCGGCTGCGCGATGTAGTTGTCCGGCCGTGCTTTCAGGAGCGCCGCGAATTCCTCGATCTCGGCCTTGCTCGAGGTCGGGCCGACCAGCATGCCTTTGCCGCCCGATCCGTGGACCTCCTTGACGACGATCTCGGAGAGGTGCTCCAGCACGTACTTGTAGTCGTCGGCCCGGTCGCAGCGCCACGTCGGCACGTTCTGCAGGATCGGCTCCTCGCCAAGATAGAAGCGCACCATCTCGGGCACGTAGGTATAGGTCGACTTGTCGTCGGCGACGCCGTTGCCGAGCGCATTGACGATGTTCACGCGGCCGGCGCGCAGGGCACCGAGCAGGCCCGCGACGCCCAAGAAGGAGTCGGGGCGCATCGCCAGAGGATCGAGGAACGCATCGTCGACCCGGCGGTAGATCACGTCGACCCTCTGTGGCCCGCGCGGGGTACGCATGTAGACCCGGCTTTCGTCGACGAACAGGTCGGAGCCCTTCACCAGCTCGATCCCCATCTCGTCGGCCAGGAACGCGTGCTCGAAATAGGCGCTGTTGTAGTGGCCGGGGGTCAGCAGCACGACGTTCGGCTCATGGCCGTCGCTGAAGGACACGGACCGCAGCGTGGCGAGCAGTTCCTCGGAGTAGTCGGCGACCGGCAGGACGCTCATGGCCGCGAACAGTTCCGGGGCCAGCCGCATCATGACTTCGCGGTTCTCCAGGACGTAGGACACGCCCGACGGCGTGCGGACGTTGTCCTCGAGGACGTAGAAGTCCTTCTCGCCGACGCGAACGAGATCGATGCCGGCGATGTGAGCGTGCACGCCACCGGGGAGCTGCAGTCCCTGTGCCATGGCGACGAATTCGCCGTTCATCAGAATCTGCTCTTCGGGGACGATGCCGGCGCGGCAGATTTCGCGCTGGCCATAGGCGTCGGTCAGGAAGGCGTTGAGGGCGCGCACGCGCTGCGACAGGCCCTTGTGCAGGAACTGCCACTCGTCATACGCGATGACGCGCGGGATGATGTCGAACGGGATCGTCGTCTCGGAACCCTCTGCCGCGCCATAGGCGCCGAAGGTGATCCCGTGCCGGCGGTAGAAGAGATCGACCTCTCTTCGTGTCGCCTCCAACCGTTCGGGTGATGTCCGGGCCAGCCAGTCGGCGACACCGCGATAGGGCACGCGGACCGAACCGTCGGTGCCCGAATTCATCTCATCGAATGCCTTGGCTGCCATCCGGCATTTCACCCCCTGTCGAATAACCATATAAGCAATCGACGGGCCAACAAAGTGCCCGTATTCATCGGGCGGAGGCGCGGCATGAAGCAGGTGCTGATCGATCGGTACGGGACCCCCTGGGACGTGGCGCGCTGCGCCGACGTTCCGGACGTCGGCGAACCGGCTGACGACGAAGTCGTGTTCGACGTGCTGGCCTTCCCGATCAACCCCGCGGACATGTGGTTCTGCAAGGGAAGCTACCGGTTGAAGCCGCCGCTGCCGGCAACGCCCGGCGCGGAATGCGTCGGCCGGGTCACCGCGGTCGGATCGGCCGTGAAGCATGTCAGGACGGGCGACCTGGTCATCAACCTGCAGCGTGAGAACTGGACGCAGAAGCGCCGCGTGAAGGGCGACGACGCCATCCCGCTGCCGGCCGGCATCGACCTGCGCCAGGCCGCGATGGTGCGCATCAACCCGCCGACGGCGCGGCTCATGCTGGCGGACTTCGTCGACCTCGCGGGCGGCGAATGGGTCATCCAGAACGTCGCCAATTCGGCGGTCGGGCGGCTGCTGATCGTACAGGCCCACCAGCGCGGCCTGCGCACCGTCAACGTCGTGCGCCGCGCCGAGCTGGCAGACGAGCTGAAGGCGCTGGGCGCCGACGTCGTGCTGGTCGACGGCGAAGATATCGCAGAGCGCGTCGCCGGGGCGACCGGCAATGCCGCGATCCGGCTGGGCATCGAGGCTATCGGCGGCGCCGCGACGGGGCGGATCGTCGACTGCGTCGCGACGGAAGGCACCGTCGTGCATTACGGATCGATGAGTGGCGAGGATCCCCGGGTGGGGCGCAGCAACCTCATTTACCGCGGCATCAAGCTGACGGGGTTCATGCTGGGCCGTGGCCTTGCCAGACGCGATGCCGCGAAGATCCGCGAAATCTATGCGGAACTGGCCGCGCAGGTGGTGGCCGGTACGCTTTACGCCCCGGTGGACACGGTCTATCCGATCGAGAAGATCAAGGAAGCACTGGCGCATGCCGACAAGGGCGGGCGCAACGGCAAGATCCTGGTGGCGCCCAACGGCGCGATTTGAACGAGGGAGATACGCGATGAATTCCGACGTCTCGGCAATCGAGAAGGTGCTTCAGGTCTATTTCGATGGCCTGTACGAGGGCGACACGAAGAAGCTGGGCGAGGCCTTCCATCCCGCCTCGCATCTCTACAGTGCGGGACCCGACGGCAAGGCCGCGGACATGCCGCGCGCCGACTGGTTCAAGATGGTCGAGAGCCGCAAATCGGCCAGGGACAGCGGCAGCGAGCGCCGCGACCGCATCGTTTCGATCGACTTTTCCGGCCCGGCGACGGCCTTCGCCAAGGTCGAGTGCCAGATCCCGCCGCGCTACTTCACGGACTATCTGACCCTTCTGAAAGTAGAAGGCCGTTGGCAGGTCATTGCCAAGGCCTTCCACACCGTTACGAAGTAGACGAAGGGAGCGGGGCGCGAGGAGCCTAGCTCTTCGCGTCGGCCGCGACCTGGACCTTGATCATCTTGTCCGGCGGGGCGGACACGGCGCCCGAGCCCGGCGCGCCCTTCTTGATCTTGTCCACGAACTCCATCCCGGACGTGACCTTGCCCCAGACGGTGTACTGGCCGTCGAGGAAGTTCGAGTCCTTGAAGACGATGAAAAACTGGCTGCGGGCGCTGTTCGGATCGTTGGTGCGCGCCATCGAGACCGAGCCGCGCTTGTGCGGTTCCTTGGAGAACTCGGCCTTGAGCGTCTCGCCCATGCCGCCGGTGCCGGTACCCGTCGGGTCGCCGGTCTGAGCCATGAAGCCGTCGATCACGCGGTGGAACACCACACCATCATACTTGCCCTCGCGCGCCAGCTTCTTGATCTGGGCGACGTGGTTGGGGGCGAGGTCGGGGCGCATCTCGATGACGACGCGACCATCCTTCAGGTCGATATAGAGGGTATTTTCCTTATCCATGGCGGAGGCTGCTCCTGCGAACATGAGAATGACGGCAAGGACGGGCGTCAGAATGGCGAGCCGCATGACGATTTCCTTAGGCGATTCCGCGGTCCTGCCGCGGCCGGCGGGACCTTATAGGCCGGCTTTCGAAAGACAAGCGGCAACTTCGGGGCGGCGCCGGAGCGGTTTGCTGCACCTGCGTGATGTGCGGTTGCGGTCGCGGCTGCGACTGGCCGCCACATACCGACCGGGGGTGAAAACCCGTTACCACCCACGGCTATATCTGGTACTAACCCGTTTGAAATGCGGGGGATTTTGCGGGTCGGAAAAACCTGCCGGATCTGAACCGCCGAGGGGACGGATGCATGGTCGTTAAGCGTGTATTGGGCGTCGTTGGACTGTTGGCGGCAATGGCCGGATTCGGC
>JBILYJ010000566.1:0-3443 GCA_044377795.1 Reyranella sp.
CGAGGTCGGCGGCGCGCAGCGGCGAAGCCCGGGGATCGCCGATCTCACCGTCGCCGTTGAGATAGTGCATGCGGAACCACACCATGTCTGCCTGGGTGAGCACGAAGCCGTCGCCACAGCTCCGATGGGAAGGGGTGTCGCCCGCCACGTCGGTCGCGGGATAGATCAGCCACTGCAGGCAGGGCGGATGCGGCTCATGGCGCATCTCCTGGGCGACCACGGCGGCAAGCGTCCCGCCGGCCGAATCACCCGCCACGACGATGCGATCGGGGTCGAGGCCGAGCGATACGGCCTCGCCGGCCACCCAGCGACAGGCGGCGAGGGCATCGTCGACCGCGGCCGGGAACTTGTGTTCGGGCGCCAGCCGGTAATCGACCGAGACGACGGCGCAGCCCGAGCGGGCGCAGAAATAGCGGCAGGCGAGGTCGTAGCCTTCGAGGCTGCCGATGACCCAGCCGCCCCCATGGAAATAGACGATGGTCGGCAGCAGGCGCGCCACGGCGCCGGCCGGCCTGTAGATTCGGATGCGGATAGGGCCGGCGGGACCGGGGAGGTTACGGTCGAGGATGGAACTCACCGGTGCGGGGTGGCCGCCCAGCATTTTCATGAAGGCGTCGTAGTCCTCCCGCGCCTCGACGACGCTCATCGTGTGCGCGGCGGGTTGGCCGCTGTACGCCAGCAGCTTCAGGAACCACTGGGTGCGGCCATCCAGGGTGCGGCCGTCGACCGCGATCGGCGGGCCCGCCAGGATGTTCACCCAGGAAATCGGCATGCGCAGTGCCAGGTTGGCGACCTTGCCCTGGACCTCCCGCGCGATCTCCTTCATCGACATGAACTGTACCTAGCACCGCCCCGGCCCGTTGTGGAGCCCGGCGGCTCTGGCTAGTTTGGCGGTCGATGCCTCCCGCGGCGCCCGATTTCTTCTCAGACGCGCTCCGCCGCGAGATCATCCGCAGCGAGCAGCAGCGCATGCGTGCGCTCGCCATCATCCTCGCGGTCCTGCTCGTCCTAACGCTGGTGGTCGCGAACGTCTTCGTCGACTATTCCGCCCGCATGTTCGAGCGCGACGTGCCGGGCTGGCTCCCGTTCGTCACCATCGGTCCGTTCCTCCTCTACGAACTGGTTTCGCTGACCATTCTCCGGTACCGCGCGGCACGCGACCGCGATTTCCCGCGGGTGGCGCGCTTCGCCAACGCGCTGATCGAGACGTCCCTGCCGGCTTCGATCATCATTACGCTGAGCCACTACATGGACCCGTTGCTGGTGTTCAGCTTCTGGCCGCCGCTCCTGTATTTCCTGTTCATCCTCCTTTCGACCCTGCGGCTCGACTTCTGGCTGTCGGCCTGGACGGGCACCGTCGCCGCGCTGCAGCAGATAGCGCTGGTCCTGTGGCTGGTACCGCTTAACCCCTGGGGCGAGATCCCGGAGGCCGCCCCGTTGTTCCATTTCAGCCGCAGCCTCGTGTTCCTCGCCGCCGGGCTGGTGGCCGGGTACGTCGCAACCAGCCTGCGCGCCCAGTTCGAGAAGTCGGTGCGGGCCGTGGCGGCGCGCGACCGGGTCACCAACCTGTTCGGCCAGCATGTCTCGCCCGCCGTGGTCGACCGCCTGCTGGCGACGCGCACGGATCCCCCGAGCGAGATGCGCACCGTGTGCGTGCTGTTCCTCGACATACGTGGCTTCACGGCGATGACGCGCAGGCGCAGCGCCGAGGAGACGGTGGCGCTGCTGAACGCCTTCTTCGCCGAAATGATCGAGGTGGTGGACCGCAACAACGGCATCATCAACAAGTTCCTGGGCGACGGATTCATGGCGGTGTTCGGAGCACCCCTCGACGATCCCGCGGCCGCGCGCAACGCGCTGGCGGCGGCCCGCGCCATGATCGACACGGTCGGGAGTTGGAACGACACGCATCCCGGCTGGGCACTGAAAGTGGGGATCGGCGTCCATCTCGGCGAGGCGGTGACCGGCACGGTCGGCTCGCCGCAGCGCAAGGAATACACGGTGATCGGCGATACGGTGAACCTGGCCGCGCGCCTCGAGCAGCTCACCAAGGAAGTGGGAGCGCAGTTGCTGATCTCGCAGTCGGTGCATGATTCGACACCGTGCGAGGGCGCCGTCGATCTCGGTCCCGTCGAGATCCGCGGTTACGAGGAAGGGGTGCGCGTATGGCGGATGGCCTGACCTGGTACTTCGCCTACGGCTCCAACATGGACCCCGTGCGCCTGTTCGATCAGCGGCTGGCGCCACGAGGGGTGCCGCGCGGCGAGCGCATCGCGGGCCGGCTCGACGGCTGGCGGCTCGCCTTCGATAAACCCGAGCGCGACATGGGGGGTGGCGCGGCGGCCAACATCGTTCCGGCCGAGGGCGGCGTCGTGCACGGCACGCTGAACGCCCTGCCCCCGGAGGGCTTCGCGGTGCTCGACATCTACGAAGGCGTCGCCGGCGGCCACTACGAACGCCGCACGATCCGGGTGGTGCGCGGCGACACCGGCGAGGAGGTCGAGGCGATCGTCTATGTGGCGCTGATGCAGGGCGAGGGTCTCCGGCCGAAACGGGCCTATCTCAACTGCCTGCTCGCCGGGCGCGATCTGCTCCCTGCGGACTACTGGGAACAGCTCGCCGCCACGCCGACGCTCGATTGAGCCTCGAGCTTCGTCGGCCGATCCTTCAGGCTGGAACCTTCTGTTTCTCGGCGGTGATCTTGTTGCTCATCGGGTCGTAGCCCTTGAGTTCCGCCACGTCTTCCTCGTGCCAGAAGTTGAGTTCGATCATCACGCCGTCGGGATCATGGACGAAGACCTGCTGGAGCGGGCGCGCCGGCACCTTCTTGACCTCGAAGGGCAGGCTGTCCTGCTTGATCTGGTCGAGGGTGCCGCGGATGTCGGCGCAGTTGATGGCGATATGGTCGATCGCGCCGCTGCCCTGGTCGGTGCGGCCGCTCTCGGAGATGAGATGCAGGATCGCCTTTTCACCGGCGTACATCCAGGCGCCGGGGAAGGGGAAGGGCGGACGATCGCCGTTGGTCAGCCCGACATAGCGCTCGTAGAAGCGCACGGTCGCCTCGAGGTCGTTGCAATAGACGTTGTAGTGGTCGAGCGAGAGTGCAGGCATGCAAGCCTCCTTCGGTTCGGAAAGCTCTGATCAGACCGCCCCAGCTTAGGCCGAATGAGGGGACGGGGGAACCGCTTCCGGGCGGCCGAGGACGGCGTTGAAGACGGTCCGCGGCACCGCGATGCGTGGGTCGTCGTAAACGGCCCGCAGTTCGTCGAGGTGCCTGTCAAAAAGGGCGAGGTTCACGCGAACAGCTCCTCAAGTCTGTCGAGCGCCATGCCCCAGCCGCCGCGATGGCCGTCGCGTGCCTTCTCGTCGAAGAACTGCTCGTGGGTCAGGGTGAGGATTGTGCCGTCGTTATCCGGCTTCAGGTCGATCGTGACCTGCGACTC
>JBILYJ010000567.1:0-3440 GCA_044377795.1 Reyranella sp.
GATCGGGAGGGCCTCGTTGGTACGCCGGATCGTGTCGTGCGGTCCTACGAGGAATTCTTTGCGGGCTATGGCGAGGACCCGCGAGAAATCCTGCAGCGGACGTTCGAGGAGATCGACGGCTACGACGAGATGGTCGTGCTGCGCGACATCCGTATCGAGTCGCACTGCGAACACCACATGGTGCCCATTATCGGTCGCGTGCACGTGGCCTATCTGCCCGACCGGCGCGTCGTCGGCATCAGCAAGCTCGCCCGGGTGGTCGAGACCTACGCCCGGCGCCTGCAGATCCAGGAGAAGATGACCGCGCAAATCGCCAACACCATCGGCGAAGTGCTGTGCCCGCGTGGGGTTGCGGTGGTCATCGAGGCCGCCCATCAATGCATGACCACTCGCGGCGTTCACAAGGCCGGAGTCACCATGGTGACCAGCCGCATGCTCGGCGCTTTCCGCGACGATGCCGATACGCGGCGCGAGTTTCTCAGCATGATCGGGCGTTAGTCGGTCGCGTGCCGGCCACGATCATAGGATTGGACCAGGTCGCGGCCGAGCGGGCTGATCGGAGCATAGGCCACCGCGGTGTTGGCATCGGAGAGGATAAGGATGCAGGGCGTCCGACTGAGACGTAGCTATTCGCCCGCACCGCGCGACCCGACCAGCGATTGCAAGCGAGGCCGGACTTTCAGGAACGCGGCGTAGAGCCGATCGAGTGCCCAAGTGAAGGGTCGTCGTGCGAAGATCGTGCACAGCCAGCGGAAGCGCGGCAGGTTCTTCCAAACAAGGACAAACGCCGCGCCGCCAGAAACAAGACTCCCATCGATGTCGCGCACATGAAATCGGGCAAGTGCTGCGTCGTTTGAAAGATCGGGCGCTACCTCGTTGCCACCTATCCGACTGACGTCAATCCAGTGGATCCGACTCGCGCCGGCCTGGCGGCGATAGAAAGAGATCTCGCGTGCGCAGAGCGGACAGGCGCCGTCATAGTAGGCAATCGGTCCGTCGTGGCGCGACGACGGCGCCGCAGGGCAATCAGCCCCCCCAGACTTCGTCATGGCGGGCCGTCCTTCAGGCGATGATGACGGAAGGCTTTGAAATCGCATTCAACTGTGACCTCGTCCCAAAATCGGTCCATACCACTGATGTCGTTTCGAAAGATCCGCACTGGCGGCGACTCTTTTCGCATCGAACAGTGACAGACGCTCCGGTTAACCATTCTTGGCCAGGATCCGCTGCAAGGTGCGTCGATGCATGTTGAGGCGGCGAGCCGTCTCCGAAACATTGCGATTGTACTGCTCGAACACCCGCTGAATGTGCTCCCATCGCACGCGGTCTACCGCCATCGGATTTCTGGGCGGCGGTGGCAAATTCCGGCCGTGGGCCATCAACGCTTGCTCGATGGCGTCTGCATCCGCCGGCTTGGCGAGATAGTCTACGGCGCCTTCCTTCACGGCGGCGACGGCGGTGGCGATGTTGCCGTAGCCGGTAAGCACCAGGATGCGGATATCTGACCTGGCTTGACGCAGCGGGCCCACCAGCTCGAGGCCGTTGCGATCGCCAAGGCGCAGGTCGAGAACGGCGAAGGCCGGCGAACGAGACGTCTGAGACAACGCCTCGGCGACCGAACCGACGGCCGTCACGATGAAGCCACGCAACTCGAGGGCACGCGCGATTCGGTTGCGGAACGCGACATCGTCGTCAGCGATAAGCAACGTTCTGTCTTGGGGCAACGTCGCGACTGCAATCGCGGGCGGTCCCGACTGCTCAGCACCTGCGGCCTGGCTCATACTAAATCCTTCGACATCGGCTTCACTCTGGGCTTGAGCCGTCGTCTACGGACGACTGGCTTGTTGATGCCAAATTGCCGAACTGACCGGTGCCCCAAAGCGCAGCAGCAGTGGCAGTGGATCTGGCAGCAATAGAAGGCGACCTTCGGGGGCGCAGTGCGTACAGGCGCCGTCATAGTAGGCAATCGCTCCGTCGTGTAGTGAAGACGGCGCGGTCGGTCAGTCAGCCACCCCAGACGTCGTCATAGCGCGCCGTTCCGTCCTTCAGGGGATGATGGCGATAGGTGGCATAGCGATGTTTCGCGGCGTGCGAAGCCCGCTGAAATACGAGGCTCGTGACAAAGATTCCGGCCAGGACGAGCACATGGAACACCATCAGCTCGCCGTACCACATCCACGCACCGGCGCTCACGCAGAAGATGGTCGTCCACATGATGCTGAGAAGCAGCATCAGCTGGAAGCGTTGAGCCGGCGGCAGGCTGCGCAAGGGGTTGACAGTGGAATCCATGACGGCGCGATAGATCAAAATCACTGTGCATCTCCCGGTGCGTTCTGGTGCTGTTACGGTGGGCATGGACTGGAGGATCGCGGGCACACGCTATTGTTATCGTGCGTGCTATTCGGCATCTCGCCCCACCATAACGAAAGTGCAGGAGACGGCGTGCCGCACCAGACCCATCTTGTCGCCAAGCCCGGCATGCGGACACGTCGAGGTGGCGCCTCAAGAACACATTCCGACATCCTGCTGCTATCTGGCCAGCCATGGTACATGGACACTCCGCGAAGCCGGAGGATGTCGTCACTTGGCGATTACTGGAGAAGGCTAGAAATCAAGGGGCGGCCGCAGCCTTGAAGGAGCAATTCGTCATCGGAGCCAGCAAGGGCATCGGGCTCGAAACGCCAATGCAGGCGCTTGAGGGCACCGCGCGGTAGCGTGGCTCAATAGCCCTCGGCGATCGCGCACATGATCCAGGGACTGCTGATCCTGCGTAAACGCGGAGCATTTCGAACCCAAGGCCATGCCCATCATGACGCGCGTTATCCTCGGCGCCCTCGCCGCTCTCGCTCTTTCTGGAAGCCCCGCAATGGCTGTTGAAGAACCCTCTTTCACAATCGTTGTTCAGGAAGGAGCCTTCGAGATCCGCGACTATTCAGCGCTGGTCGTGGCCGAGGTCGTGGTCACGGGTGCGCAGAAGGAAGCTGCAAGCCAGGGCTTTCGCCTGCTCGCCGGCTATATCTTCGGCGGCAACACGAAACGCCAGGATATCGCCATGACGGCGCCGGTCGCCCAGGAACGCTCAAGCGAGAAGATCGCGATGACCGCACCGGTCACCCAGACGTTGGATGCCGGCGACTGGACCGTGCGTTTCACCATGCCTAGCGCCTATTCCCTGGAAACACTTCCCCATCCGAACGACCCCCGTGTGCAGTTGAGGACTCTGCCGCCGGCTCGCTTTGCGGTCCTGCAGTTTTCGGGACTGGCCCAACCGGACGATGTTGCGGCCAAGACCGCCGAGCTTGCCGCCGTCGTCCAGGCAAGGGGCTTGCGCGTCCTCGGGCCGCCGTCACTGGCCCAGTACAACCCACCCTGGACGCCGTGGTTCATGCGGCGGAACGAAGTAATGTTCCCCGTCGCCCCTTGAGGCAGCCGCGCATCGC
>JBILYJ010000569.1:0-3436 GCA_044377795.1 Reyranella sp.
TCGCCAAGATCCAACGAGATAAGATTCCGAATCTCAGGGCTCGAGAGGAACCGGCGCGGGCCAGCTCAATCCTTCATCTGGGTAACGCGGGCTTGTTGGCGCTTCCTCCCCCAAACAGAGATGCGTTGAAGACACAGTTCTTACTATTAGTTGATCTGGATTTAAGGCCGTGCTCATACCGTGCGCAATTCGACCAACGTCCAAGGCATGAAATGGTGCGGCGCGAAAAATCATTCGGCGCTGCAGCATCGGCATTGGCCTTGACCGCACGAACCGCCTGTCGGCACTGTGATCTAATGAGCTCATAAAGGCCCCAGTAAAGGCCGATGTCCGGGGAAGCACTGAACTTTCTGATCGCCGACGACCACCCGATGGTGCGGGACGCTCTCGCGTCTGCGCTCGGCCAGGCGTTCGCATGTGCCGAAGTAACCACCGCGGCGACGCTTCCCCATGCACAGGCGGCGCTCGAGGAACAACCTGAAACCGATGCGGTTCTCCTCGACCTCGACATGCCTGGCATGGACGGTCTGACGGGCCTCGCTCTGCTTCGATCGAGTCATCCGACAGTGCCGATCATCGTGGTGTCGGCGGCGCGCGATGGGGCGGTGGTGCGCCGCGCCTACGATTTCGGCGCGTCGGCTTACATCGACAAGTCGGCTTCGCTCGAGGAGATCGCCAGGATCGTCCGCGCCGTGCTCGACGGCGAGATCTTCGCCCCCCCCGAGGCCCGGCCGGCCGATTCGTTTGTACAACGGGCGGCACAGCTCACCCCTCAACAGTGGCGCGTGCTCGCTCTCATGGTCCATGGCGACCAGAACAAGCAGATCGCCCACAAGCTCGGCGTCGGCGAAGCGACCGTGAAGGCGCATGTGACGGTGATCCTGCGCAAGCTAGGCGTCCGCTCGCGCACCCAGGCCGTGATCGAGGCCCGCAGCCTCACCCTTCCCGCTGCCGAAACGGTCAGGCCCTAAGCCGGCGCCCCGCCATACCGCTGCCGGGACCACGCATCCTGAGCAGTGCGCGCAACGACGCCGGTTTCACCGGCTTGTGCAGAAGTTCGACCTGTCGCGCCCGTGCCCGCACGCGCAATGTCGGGTCGCGGTCGGCGGTCACCAGCGCCGCCGGCACCACGCGGCCCCAGGTCCGGCGCAGCGCCTCGACGACGTCGAGACCGTCCGCGCCCTCGTCGAGATGGAGATCGGCCAGCACGAGGTCGGGCAGGCGGCCTGCGCGCGCCACCGCATCGAGCGCCTCGGCCTGCGAGGCCGCGGTCGCGACCCTGCAGCCCCAGCCGCCCAGCAGCGCCGCCATCGCCTCGCGCACCTGCGCCTCGTTGTCGAGGCAGAGCACGAAGCTCTCGGCCTCGATCGACAGCAGCGGCTGAGGCGCCGGTGCGGCGCTGGGCACGATCTCCACCGCAGCCACCCTCGGCACGGTGACCGAAAAGGTCGAGCCGCGGCCCGGCGCCGAAGACAGTGTCACCGGCAGCTCGAGCATGCGCGCGATACGGTCGACGATCGCGAGGCCGAGGCCCAGCCCCCGCTCCTCGCGCGGTCCCTCGTCCTCGGGCTGCAGCCGCACGAACTCGTCGAAGATCACCGCCTGCTTGTCGGGCGGGATGCCCGGCCCGTTGTCTCTCACTTCGATGCGCAGGGAATCGCCCACGCGGCGGCAACCCAGCAGCACGCGCCCCGGCTTTCCCTCGCTGCGGCCGTAACGCAGCGCGTTCGAGAGAAGGTTCTGCAGGATACGGCGCAGGAAGGCCGGATCGGTGTCGACGAAGGCGGATGTCGGCGTGATCACGAGCTCGACGCCGTTGCGGGCCGCCATCGGCGCGAAGGCAGTGGCGAGCGACTCGAACAGCGGCTGCAGCGCGAAGGGTCGCTTCTCCGGCTTGAAGGCGCCGGCGTCGAGCTTGGAGATGTCGAGCAGCGCGTCGAGCAGCGATTCGACGGCGCCAAGGCTCTCATCGATCTTGCCGCCGAGATCGTTGCGCGGGTCGCGGTCGATCATCGCCGCCGTGAACAGCCGCGCCGCGTGCAGCGGCTGCAGCAGGTCGTGGCTCGCAGCCGCGATGAAGCGCGTCTTGCCGAGATTGGCGGCCTCCGCCTCGGCGCGGCTGGCCTCGAGCTCGGCGGTGCGCTCGACCACGCGCTGCTCCAGCGTCTCGGCGGCGCGACGGAGCTGGCCGTCGCTGTCGCGCAGCGCCTGGGCGGTGCGCACGCGGGCGGTCACGTCGTTGCAGGTGGCGACGAACCCGTCCTCGGGCAGCGGATCGAGGCGCAGCTCGATCACCCGGCCGTCGCGCGTGGTGATCTCGTGCGTCTGCGGCGTTTCGGGCCGGCGCAGCAGCGCCACGACCTCGGGCGTCGCGCCGAATTCGCGCGGCGCGGCGCCGACCGCCACCGCATCGTCGTCGAGCGACAGCAGGGTCGTAAAGCGGTCGTTGAAGATCTCCAGCCTTCCCTCGCGATCGAAGGCGGCAATGCCCATGCCGACATGGTCGAGCGTGTTGCGCAGGATCTCGTAATTGTAGCGGATCGCCTCGGACGCCTCGTCGATGATGGCGCGCGCGCTGCGCGTCAGCAGCCGGCCGCGCCGGACCGAGGCCGCCACGATGACGCGCGCCGAGGCGGCGCCCAGCGTGCCCGACAGCATCCGCTCGGTTCGCGCGAGCGCGGTCTGCAGCGACAGCTCACCCGACAGGGTGCGGGCCGCGCGCTCGACGCCGATGAAGCGCGCAAGCAGCTGGCGCAGTTCCTCGATGCGGGCGGCGTCGGCCGGCGCGCGGCGCGGCAGCGCCGCGGGCTCCTCGGCGCCCAGCACGAAGGAATCCGCCTGCTCGCGGTCGCGACCCACCGGCCGCACCAGCAGCGAAACGCCGACCAGAAGCGCCGTGTTGACCACCAGGCAGGCCAGGAAGCCCTGCAGCACCGGATCGAGGGTGACCAGCGGCTCGGGCCACCACGGCATGAAGGGCACCACCGGTCCACCCTCCGTGCTCGCTCCCAACCCCTGGCGCAGGGTCGGCAGCAGCAGCGCGTAGAGCCACACGACGAAGCCGCCGGTCAGGCCCGCCACGACGCCGTACCTGTGGGCGCGCTGCCAGTAGAGGCCGAGCACGAGGCCGGGCGCGAAGTTGGCGACGGCGCAGAAGGAGATCAGGCCGATCGAGGCGAGCGGCAGGTAGCCCGAGATGATGCGCTCGTAAGCATAGCCCGCCATCAGGATCAGCACGACGGCGGCGCGGCGCACCAGCACCACCAGCGGGCCCATGTCGCGCACCACGCCGGCCTGCCGCCTCAGCAGGTAGGGCATCAGCAGCTCGTTGCCGATCATGCCCGAGAGCGCCATGCAGGCCACGATCACCATCGAGGTCGCGGCGGAGAGACCGCCGATGAACACGAAGGCCGACAGCCAGCTCTCGCCGCCGACC
>JBILYJ010000568.1:0-3436 GCA_044377795.1 Reyranella sp.
CTCGTGGTGATCATCGCGGCCTGTGCACTGGTCCTGTCCGGCTGGCTGACGAGGCGGAAAGTTTGAGCTAAGAAACGCTCCTCAGGGAGGAAAAAATGCTTCGGTCCGGAACGTCCAAGCCGTCACGCCGCACTGTGCTGAAGGGGGTCGGTATGGCCACTGTCGGTGCATCGTTGGGGGCTTCCTTACCGATGGACGCCGCTGCCCAGGCGCAGGGCGCCCCGGCGGCCGCCAAGGGACCGAAGCTGCTCGAGATGGAGGGCAAGGCCAAGCTCGCTGTCCTGGGCGACAAGCCGCTCGTCGCCGAGACCCAGGCCGAGCTGCTCGACGACAATGTCACGCCGACCAACAAGCTGTTCATCCGCAACAACGGACACGTGCCCGACATCACGGGCGATCCCAAGGCGTGGAAGGTCAAGATCGACGGCGAGGTCAACACGCCGATGGAGATCACGGTCGGCGACCTGATGACGAAGTTCCCCGCCGTCACCTACCAGCTGATGCTGGAATGCGGCGGCAACGGCCGCTCCTTCTTCTCGCCCGAGGCGCGCGGCAACCAGTGGACCAATGGCGGCGCGGGCTGTCCGATGTGGACCGGCGTGCGCCTCGCCGACGTGCTGAAGGCCGCCGGGCTCAAGACCTCGGCCACCTATATCGGCAGCTATGGCGCCGATCCGACCCTGGCCGGCGAAACCGACAAGCCCACCCTCTCGCGCGGCGTGCCGATCGCCAAGGCGATGGAAGAGCACACGCTGATCGCCTTCAAGCTGAACGGTCAGGACCTGCCGCTGATCCACGGCGCGCCCGTCCGCCTCCTCATCCCGGGGTGGCCCGCCTCGGCGTCGATCAAGTGGCTGAACCGCATCTGGAT
Source organism: Reyranella sp. (assembly GCA_044377795.1). GTDB lineage: Bacteria > Pseudomonadota > Alphaproteobacteria > Reyranellales > Reyranellaceae > Reyranella. Next base: position 872 of record JBILYJ010000568.1, read on the forward strand.
CCGCGACAAGGAGCATGACGGTCCGGGCATGGGCGGTTTCTCCTACCGCGTGCCGAAGACGCCGATCGTGCCCGGCAGCAAGGGCAACGACAAGGACATGGCGATCCTGGAATCGATGCCCGTCCGCTCGGTCATCACCTTCCCCGCCGACGGCACCCGCCTCACCTCGCGCAAGCTCGACCTGCGCGGCCATGCCTGGGCCGGCGACTTCGACATCAAGACCGTCGACATCTCGACCGACTACGGCGTCACCTGGAAGCCCGCGAAGGTCGACGCGCCGGCCAACAAGTATGCCTGGCAGAACTTCAGCGCCTCGATCGACCTGCCAACCACGGGCTACTACGAAGTGTGGGCCAAGGCGACCGACAGCAAGGGCGTGACCCAGCCCTTCCAGGCCGCCAACTGGAACCCGCAGGGCTACGGGGCCAATCCGATCAACCGCATCCGGGTGCTCGTCGAATCTTGAGCCAGGTCAATGTGATACACGCCGCCGTCCTCGGCCTGGCGGCGACGTTCGTGCTGCTCGCCTTCGATCGCGCCGGCGAGCTGCACAGGGACAAGTATGTCTACGTGCCGCCGGCGCCCAAGGTGGCGGTGGCACCGCCTGTCGTCGATCCCGACAAAGGCAAGCCGCCGCCGCACAACGACACGGTCGAGGACCTGCCCGAGGGCAAGAACCGCGAGCTGACCTTCTATGCGTGCACGGCCTGCCACGGCGTCGCGCTGATCAAGGCGCAGGGCCTGACGCGCGACCTCTGGGATTCGACCCTCGACCTGATGGTCGAGAAGTTTCGCATGCCGCCTATCAAGGCCGAGGAGCGCACGGAGATCCTCGACTATCTCGCCGAGAGTTTCCCGCCCCGCCGCAAGGGCCGCGGCAGCGACAATCCGTTTCTGAAATGAGCGCGGGCGGCGGCTATGCCGTCGCCTTCGCCCATTTCTCCGACCAGACATGCAGCGGCAGGAACAGCCGCAGCAACTCGTTGCCCAGCGCCGTGAGCCGGTAGCCCACCGCCTCGTCGAGCTCGACCAGCTTCGCCGCGCGCAGCTCGGCCAGCCGCGTGTTCACGATGGTCGGACTGGCGCCAGTCAGGTCCTGCAGTTCGCGGAAGCGCTTGGGCTCATCCCGCAGTTCCCAGACGATGCGCAGGGTCCAGCGCCGGCCCAGCAGGTCGAGCAGCGCCATGATCGGGCGGCCGGTCGTCGAGCCGCGCACCCTCTTCACCATCTATTACACTCCGTTACTACACTTTCTGTAGCGACCCGTGTCGCTCTCTGCTACGGATTGTGTAGCAAACCCGATGGAGACCCGCCATGCCCCGCATCGCTCCCGCCGACGAGCCTTACCCGTCCGAGATCGCAACCGCCCTGGCACGCACCATGCCCCCGGGCGTGGCGCCGCTGGTCCTGTTCCGGACGATGGCGCGCAACCCCCGCGTCTTCGGGAAGATGTTCGCCGGCGGCCTGCTCGACCGGGGCGCCCTCTCGCTCCGCCAGCGCGAAGTCGTGATCGACCGCACGACGGCGCGACTCGGGGCCGAGTACGAATGGGGCGTCCACATCGCCTTCTTCGCGGAGAAGGTCGGCTTCGACGCGGAGAGGATCGCGGCGACCGTTCACGGCCCGGCCGATGCGCCCTGCTGGTCGGCCGACGAACGGGCGCTGCTGGCCGCCGTCGACGATCTGGTCGACCGCCGCACCATCGGTGACGAAACCTGGGCGGAACTCGCCGCCCATTTCGACGAGGCGCAGATAATCGAAGTGATCGCCCTCGCAGGCTACTATCACACGATCAGCTTCCTCTGCCGCGCCCTCGACCTGCCGCTCGAAGCCTATGCCGCGCGCTTCCCGGACCGGCATCGCCGGGGCGCGCAAACGAAACAAGCGAAATAAACGAATCAGACGAATCGAGAGTCGCACCCCGGAATAGGGTATCCTGATACCGCAGACGGGGCGATATTGCCCGCCGGTGCCTGCAAAAACCCATTCCAACAGCCTGCTAGCGCTTGGCCTTCGTGAGGCGGTCCACCCCGAGGATCAGCAGCCCGAAGACGAGACCCCAGAAGGCCGAGCCGACGCCCATCAGGGTGACGCCCGAGACGGTGACCGCCAGCGTGCCCGCCGCCGCGAGCCGGTCCTGTTCGCCGGCCAGGGCGATGCCCAGGGCGCCGGCCGTCGAGCCCAGCAGCGCCGTACCGGCAACGGTGGCCAGCAACGCCGGCGGCAGCGCCCCGAACAGGCCGACCAGCGAGGCGCCGAACAGCGCAATCAGGCCCCAGAACAGGGCGTAGAACGGCCCCGTCTTCCAGCGTTGTGCCGGATCGGGGTGCGCGTCGGGGCCGGTGCACAGCGCGGCCGAGATCGCGGCGAGATTGGACGTGTGGGCGCCGAGGAACGCCGTGCCGAGCGACGCCGCGCCCGTCACGGCGAGGATGGGCTGCGTCGGCGGCTGGTAGCCCGAACCGCGCAGCACCGCGAAGCCCGGCAGGTTCTGCGACGCCATGGTGACGAGATAGAGCGGCACGCCGAGACCGACGAGCGTGGCCACGTCCCATGCCGGCGCGG
>JBILYJ010000106.1:0-13146 GCA_044377795.1 Reyranella sp.
GCTGGCCGAGGTCGGCGCGTGTGCCGACAGCATCGCGCGCAGCGCATCCTTGGTGCTGGTCTTGCCGACCGAACCGGTGACGCTGGCGATGCGCGCCGTGCTGCGGCGGCGGGCGGCGCGACCGAGTGCGACCAGCGCCTTCATCGTGTCGGGAACATGGACCAGGGGCCCCCTCGCGCCATCGACGTCGTGCGACACGACGGCGGCCGCGGCACCGCGCGACAGGGCCTCGGCGACGAAAGCGTGACCGTCGGTCGTCTCACCGTTCAGCGCGAAGAACAGATCGCCCTTGCCGACGGCGCGGCTGTCGAAGGTTACGCCTTCGGCCTCGAAGGGCGCGGTGATCGACACCGCCGACAGGGCGGACTGCACCTCGTCGGAGGTCCAGAGCGCGCTCACGTACCGCCTCCGGTCAGCGTGCGCGCCTCCTCGGCATCGTCGAAATGATGTGTCACGCCCTTGATCGTCTGGCCCGTCTCGTGGCCCTTGCCGGCGATCAGCAGCAGGTCGTCGGCGTTCGACAGCGCCTCCATGCCGGCGGCGATGGCGGAGTGCCGGCCATTGGCGATCTCGATCCAGTTGCGACGGTCGCCGGCGATGCCGCGCACGATCTCGGCGCGGATCGCGGCCGGCTCCTCGCTGCGCGGATTGTCGTCGGTCACGATCGCGAGGTCAGCGATGCGGGTCGCGATCTCGCCCATCACCGGGCGCTTGGCACGGTCGCGATCGCCGCCACAGCCGAAGACCACGACGAGCTTGCCGCGGGCGAAGGGCCGCAAGGTGCGCAGCACCGTCTCCAGCGCCTCGGGCTTGTGGGCATAGTCGACATAGACGGCAGCGCCCGAGCGATGGCGAGCGACGAGCTGCAGGCGGCCGGGTGCGCCCGTCAGGTGCGCAAGAGCCTCCACGGCACGCGCCGGTTCGCCGCCCGTAGCCACCACGAGGCCGAGGGCCGCAAGCGCGTTCGATGCCTGGAACCCGCCGACCAGGGGCAGGTCGATCTCGTGACGCACGCCCAGGATTTCCAGCGCAAGATGCTGTCCGGCCGGCGTCGGAGCGTCGCTCAGCAGCCGGATCTCGCGGCCCTTCGCGCCATAGGTCCAGAAGCGGATGCCGCGCTGGCGGCAAATCGCACCGAGCGCCTCGGCCCGGTCGCTGTCGGCATTGACGACCGCCGTGCTGCCCGGCGGCAGCAGGACCTCGAACAGGCGCGCCTTGGCCGCGAAGTAGGCGTCCATCGAATGGTGATAGTCGAGATGCTCGTGCGTCAGGTTGGTGAAGGCCGCGGCCGCCAGGTGCAGCCCGTCGAGCCGGTGCTGGTCTATGCCGTGGCTCGAGGCCTCGATGGCCAGATGCGAGACGCCTTCGCGCGCCAGCGTCGCGAGGTCCTCGTGAAGCTGGACCGGATCGGGCGTCGTCAGGCCGCCGTCACGCACGAGACCGGGCGAGACAATGCCCAGCGTGCCGATGCTTGCGGCCTTCAGCCCCATTCGCTCCCAGATCTGGCGCACGAAATGCACCGTCGAGGACTTGCCGTTGGTGCCGGTGACGGCGGCGATCGTGGACGGCTGCAGAGCGGCGAAGGCCGACGCCATCAACGCCACGCGACGTCGCGGATTGGGGTCGCGCACGACGACGATGCCGGGATCGAGCTGCGGCAGCACTGCATCGGGCGCGGCCAGGATTGCGATCGCGCCGCGCCGCACGGCATCGTCGACGAACGCAGCACCGTCGCGCTGGATGCCCGAAAGGGCAGCGAAGAGATAACCGGGCTGGACCTTGCGCGAGTCGAGCGTCAGGCCGGCAAGAACGGGATCGCGCGGAAGCGCGGAAGAGGTCGCGTTTGCGTCGGCGCTCCGGCGCATGAGCTCACTCAGACGCAACGCGGCGCACTCCCGGACCGGGGGCTGCCGCCGTCTGGCCGGGCGCCGGGCGGACCGGCAACGCCTTGCGATGATCGCCCGGCGAACGGCGCACGCTGGCGGGCACGAGTTGCGGCGGAGCGACAGGCGGCGGTACCGGCGTCGAGGCGATCTCGATCGGCGGCAGCCCGTCCTTCAGGTCGCCCGGCAGGATGCCGTAGAGCGACACCATCTGCTCGATGATGACCTTCACCGAAGGGGCCGCCACCCAGCCGGCCGTTGCGTAACCGCCGGTCTCGGGCAGGCCCTTCGGCTCGTCGAGCGAGACGATGACGACGAACTTGGGATCGTTCATCGGGAACGCGCCGACGAAGGAGCTGATCAGCGCCTTCTGCCGGTAGCCGCCGCGGCCCGGCTTCTCGGCCGTGCCGGTCTTGCCGCCGACCTCGTAACCCGGGACGTTGGCGTTCTTGCCCGTGCCCTCGACGGCGTTGAGGCGCAGGAGCTGACGCATGTTGACCGACGTCTTCTGCTGGATGACCCGCCGGCCCTTGTCGCTGCCCGCGTGGCGTTTCACAAGCGAGGGCTGGTAGAGGATGCCGCCGTTGATCATCGCCGCCGAACCCATCGCCAGGTGCAACGGCGTCACCGAGATACCGTGACCGAACGCGATGGTCATGGTGTTGATCCTCATCCAGTGGCGCGGCCAGAGCGGTCCCGCGACTTCCGGAAGCTGTGTCGAGACGGGCTTCAGGAAGCCGATCTTGTCGAAGAAGGCGCGCTGGCCTTCGGGTCCCATGACCTCGACCGCCATCTTGGCCGAAGCGATGTTCGACGAGTACTTGAACGTCTCGGCCACGTTCAGCGGCCGGCGCTGGGCGTGGTCGTCGTTGATCGTGAAGCGGTCGATACGGATCGGCGACGTCGCGTCGAACACGCTGTTCAGCCCGACCTTCCCGCTATCGAGCGCCATCGCCGTGTTGAAGATCTTGAAGGTCGAGCCTTGTTCGTAGACGCCCAGGGTCGCGCGGTTGAACAGCGCCTCGTTGGTGAGCGTCCGGGTGCTGTTGGGGTTGTAGGTCGGGAGCGAAGCCATGGCGAGGACCTCGCCATTCGTCACGTCCATGACGATCGCCGTGGCACCGATGGCCGAGAACTTCTGGACGGCGCGCGCGAGTTCGCGCTCGACGATGCGCTGCAGGCGAAGGTCGACCGAGAGCTGCAGGGTCTCGCCGCTCTGGAGCTGCTGGTCGAAGTAGCGCTCCACACCCGCCAGGCCGGTATTGTCGACGCTGGCATAGCCCAGGATGTGCGCCGCCGCGGTTCCCTGCGGATAGATCCGCCGTTCCTCGGCCTGGAAATCGAGGCCTGGAATGCCGAGGCGGTTGACGCGGTCGTGCTCGCGCGGGCTCAGGCCGCGCTTGATCCAGACGAAGGTCCTGTCGCCTTCCAGCTTCTCGCGAACATCGTCGTACTTGAGGTCGGGCAGCGCCGTCACGATCTTGCGCGCGGCGTCCTGCGGGTCGATCAGCAGGTGTGGATTGACGAAGGCCGACATGACCGGAACCGACGTCGCCAGCACGGCGCCGTTGCGGTCCACGATGTCGGCGCGCTCCGACTGGATCGAGCCGCCGCGGGCAGCGACGCGCTGCGTCGGCTCGGCGCCGTCGCGCAGCAGCGACACGTAGCCCATGCGCAGGCCGACGGCCGTGAAGGCGATGCCGAAGATCACCGAGGCGATCACCAGGCGCTGGCGGGCCGTCTCCTGGACATCACCCTTCAGGCGGTCCTTGGGCGAGGCGTAACGCGCGCCGGCCGCCGCGTTTACCGCGGCGGCCGGTTCGGGCGACGCAGACTTTCGCCACAGCTTCACCGGGAACCCCCTTCATTTCTCGAGAGGATGTCGTCGATGGAGACTGCGGCGCTCTGGCCGTCGCCAACCGGACCCGATGTTGCCGGCTCTTGGATAGAGGCCGGTCGAGGGGGCGTCGTGGGTCCGGGGGTACGCTTGGAAAGGGGTGCGGAGGCCGGCGAGGGGCTGCCGGCCTCCGCTGCGACGCGGCCACCACCACCGGGCAAAGTCGACGAGGGGACGTCGTTGCCCGTTCGTGGGGGGGATGGAGGTGGTGGATCGCGCCGCGGGGGGACAGATTCGGGTTTGAGCTGATCGAGTCGGATGACCTGCTTGATGGACGCCGACTCGAGCTTGAGATGCTTCTGTGCGAGCGCTTCGATGCGCTCCGATTCGTTCAGGTGAGCCCATTCGACCCGCAGGATGTGCGTGGCCTGCTGGCTCTCGATGATCTTCTGGTTGGTGCGGTCGATGCGCTCCTCGAGGTCCTGCACCTTGTACTTGACGGTGAACAGGCCCACGGCCGTGGCGACGGCGACGACCGACCAGAACAGGAGCCCGCGATGGATCATGCGGCGCCTTCCGTTCCGAGCTTCTCGGCGACCCGCAGGCGGGCAGAGCGGGCCCGCGGATTGGCGGCGACTTCTTCGTCGGACGGCAGTACCGGCTTGCGCGAGAGATCGCGCAGGGTGGCGGTCCGCGCACCGGCGCCCGGCGGCGCGTGGCGCGACGGGCCGGGCGTGCGACCGGCACGAGCGCGCACGAATTCCTTCACGGCGCGGTCTTCCAGCGAATGGAACGACACGACCGCGAGACGGCCGCCCGGCGCCAGCACCTGCTCGGCGGCAGCAAGGCCGCGCTCGAGTTCGCCCAGTTCGTCGTTCACGGCAATGCGCAGTGCCTGGAAAGTGCGCGTCGCGGGATCGCTCTCGTCCTTGCCCTGCGGACCGACGGCGCGCCGCACGATCTCGGCCAGCTCGCCGGTGGTTTCGATGCGCTTGGTGCGGCGCGTCTCGACGATGACGCGCGCGACGCGGCGGCTGCGACGCTCCTCGCCGTAGCGCCAGATGATGTCGGCGAGCTCCGTTTCGTTTGTTTCGTTTACGAGATCCGCCGCCGATGGACCGCTCTTCTCCATCCGCATGTCGAGCGGGCCGGAAGCCCTGAAAGAGAAGCCTCGATCGGCCTGATCGAACTGCATTGACGAGACGCCGAGATCGAGCGCCACGCCATCGACATCCGTGACACCCTCGGCCGACAGGAGCTCCGCCATGTCGCCGAAACGGCCCTCGATCAGGCGCAGGCGCGGCGCATAGCGCTCGGCCAGCGCCCGGCCGGCGGCGATCGCATCGGGGTCGCGATCGATGGCGATGACCTGGCAATCGGCGCGACCGAGCATGGCAGCGGCATAGCCACCGGCGCCGAATGTGCCGTCGAGATAGCGGCCGCCGTCGCGCGGCTGCAGCGCGTCGACGACTTCGCGCGCCATCACCGGAACATGGCGGGCGCCGATCATGCGTCGCCTCCGCCGAGGTTGCGCACGAACGCCGCCATCTTCTCGCGCTCGGCCTCGCGGCGCGCCTGCCAGCGCCCGGGATTCCAGAGCTGGAACTTGTCGACCTTGCCGACCAGCATCACGCCGTCGCCGGCATCGAGCGTCTGGGCGAACTCGGCGGGCATCGTGAACCGGCCATCCGGCTCCAGCGAGATGGTGAGGGCTCCAGCCGAGAGATATCCCGCCGGATCGAAGGCGTCGTCGTCGAGCGCGACCTTCAGCGACCCCTTGGGGCCCAGTGCTTCCGCACGCAGACGGTCCAGCATGGCATCGAAGCCCGCGCGGGAGTTGCCGTTCACGAGGCCCGGGATGGTGGGGGAATGATAGAGGACGAACGCACCGCGATCTTCCGCAGGTAGTTCGTCGCGAAAAGCCGCGGGCAACAGAACCCGGCCTTTCTTGTCCAGCTTGATCAGGATTTCGGACCGGAATGCCACGGCCCATCTCCCCTCTAGACCCGCTGCAGGTGCCCCACGCTCCTGCGTCGTCTGTTACACGGGATACAATGGGATATCATGGGAAAGACTGGGATGCAATTATCAAAGAGGAGAATCCACAAGGAATCTGAACGACTTAGACACAACATGTATTGTGTGCCTGCTGTATGCAAGCACAAGGGGTTGTAGACGCGACTCGTCTTGCGGAATCGAAAGGGGTCAGACGGCCTGTAAGCCGGGTTCTGTCCTCGCCCGAAAGCGATGGATGGCCATTCCTCTGGGACGCCCGTTACCGAACGCCTCGCGCGACCGACCCGGGCGACGACGCGGAAACACCGCTGCCGGTTGCCCGGCGTGTCGCCCCTATTTGGTCTTGCTCCCGGTGGGGTTTGCCATGCCGCTTCCGTTGCCGGTCGCGCGGTGGGCTCTTACCCCACCGTTTCACCCTTGCCGTCCTGGCGAGCCAGGCAGGCGGTTTGTTTTCTGTGGCACTTTCCCTGGGGTCGCCCCCGCCGGACGTTATCCGGCACCGTGTCTCCGTGGAGCCCGGACTTTCCTCACCCGTGCGGTTGCCCGCCCGAGTGCAGCCATCCAGCCGTCTGACCCGGCGCCTGACTAGGCTGCCCGTCCCAGCGGGTCAAGCAGACCGGCGAGCAGCGCCTTCGTCTCCGGGTCGATCATGCCGTCCACCTGGGCCGGCCGGTAATGGCGCTGGAAGGCCTTGACGATCTCCTTCGGCGGCACGGCAAGCGGCGGCGCATAGCCAAAACGCTGAAGCGCCTTGTGGAAGTCGCCATCGAGTGGCCGCGTGCCGGCCCTGGGCCACAGCCCGATCCCCTGCTCCGCCAGTACCTTCCAGGGAAAGCGACGACCTGGATCGATCTTGCGCTGGGGCGCGATGTCAGAATGGCCGACGACGTTGCGCGGTTCGATCGCCGGATGGCGCGCAAGGATGCCGCGGCACAGCTCGATCAGCGCCTCGACCTGCGGGGCCGGATAATCGTGGCGATCTCCGTGCAGGTTTACGATCTCGATGCCGATCGAGGTCGCGTTCAGCGCCTTGCGGCCGCGCCACCACGACTTTCCGGCATGCCAGGCGGTGCGATCCTCGGGCACGAGGCGATAGGCCGTGCCGTCGAGATCGAGCACGTAGTGCGAACTCACCCTGTGCTCGCGCGTCCCGTCGCGCAGGATGTCGAGCGACTCCTGCAGCGGAAGCTCGGTGTAGTGCAGCACGAGGATATCGACGACCGCGCCGTCCGGCCTCGGCGCGTGGTTGGGTGATGGCAGATCGACGAATTTCATCCTCAGGCCGGGACGAGACCGCGCTGCCTGCGCAGCCGGTCATAGGCGTCGTTGATCAGCGCCAGCTTGCGATTCGCCACCGCGATCGCCTCTTCCGGCAGGCCCTGCGCCATGAGCCGGTCGGGATGGTTGGCGCGGACCTGCCGCAGCCAGGCCTCGCGGATCTGCTCGTCGGTGGCCAGCGGGTCGATACCGAGCACGACGCAGGGTTCGCATTCGACGACACCAAGTGCCGCCGCTTTCGCACGCTCGAAGCGAGAACTCGGCAGGCCGAAGATACGCGCGACCTTGGCGAGATATTCGGCTTCCGCCGCGTCGATCCTGCCGTCCGCCTGCGCAATGCTGAAGAGGCCCTCGATCACGTTCTCGAGAATCTCGGGCGCGTCGGGAAACAGCGCCGCCACCTGGCGGGCATAGGTCTCGAACCCGCCGGCATCGCGCTTGGCCAGATCGAAGAAGCGCTCGACGTTCGCCTCCTCGCCCGGCGGCACGTCGAAGAAGTCGCGGAACGCCGCCCTCTCGACCTCCGAGACCTGCCCGTCGACGCGCGCCATCTTGGCGCCCAGCGCGATGACCCCGATGGTGAAGCCTATCTGCCGCAGGCCGGGATGCCCGCCATCGTCGGCCGGCGGCGAGGACAGGCCCAGCAGCTCGGCGATGCCGAGGCTGTTCATACCCTCCACGATTTTGTCCCAGATCCTCATGCCGTGTCCTTATACCAGCAGGGAGCCGATGGCGACGCAGACCAGCAGGCCTAGCGCAAGGCGGCGATAGAACGTCTCGCTGGCCAGCGGGAACAGACGCTCACCCACCACGCCGCCCAGCATGATGACCGGCGCCAGGAACAGGCCCTGCACGCCGGTGCTCCAGCCGATCAGGTCGCGCGACGCGAACGATGCCAGGGCGATCAGGTCGACGAAGACGAAATAGGTCGTGAGATTGGCCCGAACGCGCGCCGCCGGCTCGCTGCCGGCGAGATAGTAAAAGGCGATCGGCGGGGCGGCCATGCCCGAGAGTCCGTTCAGGAAGCCGCTGGTCGCACCGGCGGCGAAGGTCGTCGCCACATTCGGCCGCCCGGGGAAGCGCCAGCCGCTGGCCAGCAGCGTGACCGCTCCCAGGATGATGGCCGAGATCGCCCAGCGCATCGGCTCGGGCTCGATTCGGATCAGCGTATGGGTGCCGAGCGGAACGGCGATGGCCGCCGCCACCAGCAGCAGGCCGATGCGCCGCCAGTCGACCAGCCGCACCACGCCCGGGACGAGCGGCAGCGCGACCGCGATTTCCAGCAGGAGGCAGAGCGCAATCCCGACCGCGGGCCCGTAGAGCGCCGAAAAGATCGGCGTCATCAGCATCGCGGCGCCGAAACCGGCGAAGCCGCGCACCATGCCTGCAATGCAGGCAACGACGGCGGACACGAGGAAAGGAAAACTCAGCAGATCCGGCATTGCGGGCGGGACGCTAGCATTGCCGGAGCACCGGGCGCGCATCATATAATGGAGGTCATGGCCTCAAAGAATCTCACGGTTCCGGCTGCTCCCCTCCTGATGCCGTACATCCAGCGGCGGCCGGAGCTCGAAGGCATAACGCCGAAGCCCTTCAAGCTCGTCTCCGACTATACGCCCGCCGGCGACCAACCCGGGGCGATCAAGCAGCTCATCGCCGGCGTCGAAGGCGGCGAACGCGACCAGGTCCTGCTGGGCGTCACGGGCTCGGGCAAGACCTTCACCATGGCCAACGTGATCGCGAGCCAGGGGCGGCCGGCGCTGGTGATGGCCCCCAACAAGACGCTGGCGGCGCAGCTCTATTCCGAGATGAAGGGTTTCTTCCCGGAGAATGCGGTCGAGTACTTCGTCTCGTACTACGACTACTATCAGCCAGAAGCCTACGTCCCGCGTACCGACACCTTCATCGAGAAGGATTCGTCGATCAACGAACAGATCGACCGCATGCGCCACTCCGCGACGCGTGCGCTGATGGAGCGCGACGACGTCATCATCGTGGCTTCGGTCTCCTGCATCTACGGCATCGGTCCGCTGGAGAACTACCAGGCGATGACCTTCCGCCTGCACAAGGGCCAGAAGATCGATCGCTCCACCCTGCTCCGCCGCTTCGTCGAGCAGCAGTACAAGCGCAACGACAATGCCTTCCAGCGCGGCGCCTTCCGGGTGCGCGGCGACACGATCGACCTGTTCCCGGCCCACTACGAGGACAAGGCCTGGCGCTTCGAGATGTTCGGCGACGAGATCGACTCGATCACCGAGTTCGACCCGCTGACCGGCGACAAGACGATCTCGCTGAACGACATCATCGTCTATGCCAATAGCCACTATGTGACGCCGAAGCCGACGATGCAGAAGGCGATCGACCAGATAAAGGTCGACCTGAAACAGCGGCTGGAGGAGTTCAACCGCGCCGGCCGGCTGCTCGAGGCGCAGCGGCTGGAGCAGCGCACGCTGTTCGACATCGAGATGCTGGAGACCACCGGCGCCTGTGCCGGCATCGAGAACTATTCGCGCTATCTCACCGGCCGCAAGCCGGGCGAGCCGCCGCCCACCCTGTTTGAGTACTTCCCCAAGAATTCGCTGCTGATCTGCGACGAGAGCCACGTCACGGTGCCGCAGATCGGCGGCATGTTCCGCGGCGACTTCAACCGCAAGAGCGTGCTGGCCGAGTTCGGCTTCCGCCTGCCTTCGGCGATCGACAATCGGCCGCTGAAATTCGAGGAGTGGGACGCGCTGCGGCCGCAGACGACCTATGTCAGCGCGACGCCGGGCAACTGGGAGATGGAGCGCACGCAAGGCACCTTCATCGAGCAGGTGATCCGTCCGACCGGCCTGATCGATCCGACCGTCCTGATCCGGCCGGTCGAGAAGCAGGTCGACGACCTGATCGCCGAGTGCAAGGACTGCGCGAAGAAGAGCCAGCGCGTGCTGGTCACCGTGCTCACCAAGCGCATGGCCGAGGATCTCGTCGAGTACATGCACGAGTCCGGCATCCGCTGCCGCTATCTGCATTCCGACATCGACACCCTGGAGCGCATCGAGATCATCCGAGACCTGCGGCTCGGCGCCTTCGACGTCCTGGTCGGCATCAACCTGCTGCGCGAGGGCCTCGACATTCCCGAATGCGCGCTGGTCGCCATCCTCGACGCCGACAAGGAAGGCTTCCTGCGCTCGCCGACGTCGCTGGTGCAGACAATCGGCCGCGCCGCGCGCAACGTCGAGGGCCGGGTCATCCTCTACGCCGACAAGATGACGGACTCGATCAAGTACGCCATTTCGGAGACCGACCGTCGGCGCGCCAAGCAGACCGCCTACAACAAGGAGCACGGCATCACGCCGGCCTCGGTGAAGCGCAACATCGCGGAGATCCTGCAGTCGACCGCCGAGCGCGACCACTACACGGTCGACACCGGCGTGTCGGGCGACGTGCATCTGGTCGGGCACAATCTGCGCACCCACATCGCCGAGCTCGAAAAGCGGATGCGCGCCGCCGCCGCCGACCTCGAGTTCGAGGAAGCCGGCCGCCTGCGCGACGAGATCCGCCGCCTCGAAGCCCATGAGCTCGAGCTGCCGGGTCAGGCCGCCAGCGCCAATGTCGGCGTCCATCTCGGCAAGATGCAGCATTCCCGCGTCTTTCGCGGCGTGCGCACGGGTTCAGGCGGACGCGGCAAGCCGGCGCGGCGCAGCGGGCGGTAGAAATTCGAGCCTCGGCAATTTCGCCTGACCGCCTCTCGTCGAGAGTCTTCTCGCCCGCCTGAATCCGGTCGCTATAGTCCCGGCGCATGCCCGCCGCGCCGACCGACCTTCGTCGCTACCTCGCCGCCCTCGCCTCGCTGACCCTGATCCAGGTCATCGCGACGATGGTCTTCAACCAGGCGTCGGTGCTGGCGCCGGCTGCCGCCGCCGAATTCGGCGTCGCGGCGGCGGACGTCGCCTACTACGTGTCGATCGTCTATCTCGCGGCGATGATCTCGACCGTGGGCGGCGGCACGCTCACCCGTAGGCTGGGACCGATCCGCTTCATCCAGACCGGGCTCACGATCGCGGCGCTGGGCTCCTTCGTCTTCGCGACGGGCGGCCTCGCGATGGCCGCACTCTCAGCCTTCATCGTCGGCCTGGGCTCGGGCCCGCTCACCATCGCCAGCTCGCACATCCTGGCGCGCGTGTCGCCGCCACGCCTCGCAAACGTCACGTTCTCGCTCAAGCAGAGCGGCGTGCCCGTCGGCTTCGCGATCTGCGGCGCCGTGCTGCCCACCCTTGCGCTGGATTTCGGCTGGCGCTGGGCCGCGGCCTCGGTCGGCCTCCTCTCGATCGCCGCCGCCATCGCCATCCAGCCGCTGCGCGCCCTGTACGACGACGAGCGCAGCGGCGGTTCAGCGCGCCTGCCGACGCTGGCGGAGATCTTCGAGCCGCTGCAGCTCGCCTGGCGCGACCCGATCCTGCGGCCGATGTGCTTCATCGGCATGCTGTTCTCCGCCACGCAGGCGATCGTCGTGAACTTCACCGTCGTCTACGCCGTCGACGGGCTGCAGATGTCCTACGTGCTGGCCGGCGCGCTCCTGTCTGCGGCAACGGTCGCCGGCGCCTTCGGCCGCATTTTCTGGGGCGCGCTCGCTGACCTGTTGCGGAAACCGTCGGCAGTGCTGGCGGGCATCGGCACCATCATCGCGATGGCCGCGACCGTGATGGCCTTCTCGACGCCCGCCTGGCCCACCAGCGCCGTCTACATCGTCTGCACGATCCTGGGCGGCACCGCCGTCGGCTGGAACGGCGTGTTCATCGCCGAGAGCGCCTCGCGGGCGCCGCCGGGACGGGCCGCGGAGTTCACCGGCGCGACCCAGCTCTTCGTGTTCTGCGGCGCACTCCTGTCGCCGCTCCTCTTCCGCACCGTGCTGGCCATCACCGGCGTCTACGAGGCGGCCTATCTCCTGCTGGCGGCGGGCGTGGCGACCGCGTCGTTCTTCCTCGGCAGGGCGGCGCTGCGCCGGTCCTGACTCACTCTTCCTTGAGCGCGCTTTCGTGCCAGCGGCGCAGCAGCAGGTGCGAGACCAGCGACAGCAACATGTAGATCGCGATGCCCGCCGCGGAGATCAGCACGAGAGCCGCGAACATGCGCGGGATCTTGAGCTGGTAGCCCGATTCGAGGATGCGATAGGCGAGGCCCGACTCGCGGCCGCCCGAGCCCGCCACGAACTCCGCGACGACGGCGCCGATCAGCGCCAGCCCGCCCGAGATCCGCAGGCCCCCCAGGAAGTAGGGCAGTGCCGCCGGCAGGCGCAGATCGAACAGCGTGCGCCAGCGGCTCGCGCCATAGAGTTCGAACAGGTCGAGCAGGTTGCGGTCGACCGAGCGCAGGCCCAGCACCGTGTTGGAGAGGATGGGGAAGAAGGCCACCAGCCAGGCGCAGATCAGCAGCGAGACATTGACGTCGTCGACCCAGGCGATGATCAGCGGCGCGATGGCCACGATCGGCGTCACCTGCAGGATGATGGCGTAGGGAAAGAGCGACAGCTCGATCCAGCGCGACAGCGAGAACAGCAGCGCCAGCAAGACGCCGACCAGCACAGCGGCCAGCAGCGCCTGCAGGGTGATCGTGAGCGTCACCAGCAGCGCCGGCCACAGCGTGCCCCAGTCCGACACCAGCGTCTTCGCCACCAGGATCGGCCCCGGCAGGATGTAGGGCGGGATCGCCATCGCCCGCACCAGCCCTTCCCACAGGGCCAGCATGAACAGCCCCATCAGGACCGGGGCGACGATGCGGGCGCTCATGGGATCATCCCCAGCCTCATCCTGAGGAGCGACGCGCAGCGTCGCGTCTCGAAGGATGGGATCAGGCGAAGCGTTCGTAGCCCATGCTTCGAGACGCCGGGCTGCGCCCGGCTTCTCAGCATGAGGTCGTGCTCTGAAAAACGGGCGCTCATACCGCCATCGCTTCCGAAAGCTGCGCCGAGGTCAGGCGGCAGAGGGCGGCGTAGTCGGCGGAGGTGCCGAAGGCCTCGCTGCGCGGATAGGGCGCCGGGATGGCAAGCTCGGAGCGCACCCGACCGGGGCGCGCGCTCATCACCACGATGCGCTGCGACAGGAACACCGATTCGAACACCGAGTGGGTCACGAACACGGCCGTGAAATGCGT
>JBILYJ010000571.1:0-3423 GCA_044377795.1 Reyranella sp.
ACCGAGTCGCGCTTCAAGCGGCTGACGGATGCGGCCGCCTTCCAGGCGATGATCCGCAGGGTCGGCTGCGAGATCGTGCTGCACGGCCACAACCATCGCAGCGAAGTCGCGCGCATCGCGGGCCCGCAGGGCGCCATCCCGGTGGTCGGCGTCACCTCGGCGTCGGCGGCGCCGGAAAGCAAGTACGGCCGCGCGCGCTATCACCTGATCGGGATCGAGCGCGAGACCGCGGGCTGGCGCATCACCCTCGACATCCGCGCGCTCAAGGCCGACGGCACGGGCTGCGAACCCGACGGCCGCATCGTGTTCAACGGCGGCGCGCCCTCCGCGCTGGCAGCCTGAGGCGTCAATGGCTTCGTTCGACACCATCGTCACCCCGGTCGAGTCCAAGGCCGACCTGAACGCCTTCATCGCGCTGCCCAGGCGTCTCTATGCCGGTCACAAGGGCTATGTCGCGCCGCTCGATCTCGAGCGCCGGGAAGCCTTCACGCCGGGCAAGAACCCGCTGTTCGAGCATGTCGAGGTGCGTTTCTTCCTGGCGCGGCGGGCCGGCAAGGTGGTCGGCCGCATCTCTGCCCAGATCGATCGCGCCCATCTCGAGCGGTACAACGACAGCACCGGCCATTTCGGTTGCCTGGACGCCGAGGACGATCCGGCGATCTTCGCCGCCCTGTTCGCCGCGGCCGAGGGCTGGCTGCGGGCCAGGGGCATGAAGCACGTGACCGGCCCGTTCAGCCTCACGGTGAACGAGGAGGTGGGCCTGCTGGTCCACGGGTTCGACAGCCGGCCCGTCCTGCTGGTGCCCTACGATCCGCCCTATGCCGGGCCGAGGGTCGAGGCCTGCGGCTACGCGAAGGCCAAGGACGTCTTCTCCTACGACTACGACGTCCAGAACGCGCCGGAGACGATCGGCGCCAAGCTGCTGAAGCGCGGCGGCCTCGAAGGCCGGGTCAAGGTGCGCACGGCCAACATGAAGATGTTCGATGCCGAGGTGCGCACCCTGGTCGGCATCTTCAACGACGCCTGGAGCGACAACTGGGGCTTCGTGCCCTTCACCCAGGCCGAGATCGATCATGCCTCCAAGGCCTTCGGGCCGGTGATCGTGCCCGAACTCGCGGTGTTCGTGGACGTCGACGACGAGAGCGTGGCCTTCATCGTGGCGCTCACCAACATCTACGAGGCGGTCGCGGAGTTCGACGGCAGACTGGGGCCCATCAACCTCGCCAAGCTGCTGTGGCGCCTCAAGATCGCCGGGGTCGGCAGCACCAGGGTGCCGCTGATGGGGGTGAAGAAGAAGTTCCGCAACCATCCGCTGCTGGGCGCCGGCCTCGCCATGATCGCCATCGATACCCTGCGGACCAACGGCAAGCGGCTGGGCAAGACCTCGGCCGAACTGGGCTGGATCCTCGAGGACAACAAGGCGACCAACAACATCATCCGCTCGGTTGGCGGGGTGCACTACAAGACCCACCGCATCTACGAGAAGGTGCTGGCCGGGTGAAGCCGACGTCACTTGGGCCGGCACCCGCGCGGCCGCCGAAGCCGCCCTCCGCCTTCGCGCCGCTCGCCAACCGCTCGTTCCTGGCGATGTGGATCGCCAACCTGATGTCCAACGTCGGCGGCTGGATGCAGACCACGGGCGCCGCCTGGGAAATGACCAGCCTGACGCAGGAGCCGATCTTCGTGGCCCTGCTGGCCGCCGCCGGCACCCTGCCGATGTTCCTGTTCTGCTTCTTCGCCGGCATCCTGGCCGACCGGTTCGACCGCCGCCGCTACATCATGGGCTGCCAGGTCTGGATGATGGGCGTGGCCGCGACCATGGCGGTGCTGGCCTTCCTCGGCCAGCTCAACCACTGGAACCTGCTGGCGCTGTCCTTCTGCATGGGGCTGGGCAACGCCATGAACGCGCCGGCCTGGCATGCCGTGGTGCCCGAGATCGTCAGCGGCCCGCAGCTGCGCCCGGCCATCGCCTTGAACAGCGCCGGCTTCAACCTCGCCCGCACCATCGGCCCGGTCATCGGCCAGCTGCTGCTGGGCCTGGTCGGCGTCTTCCTGCTCTTCGCCATCAATGCCTTCACCTATGTCGGCGTCATCCTGGCCATGCGGGCCTGGAAGCGGCCGGCCGAGGCGCGCGCCGCCCAGCGCCGCGAGACCCTGGGGGAGGCGGCACGCGCCGGCATCGCCTTCGTCCGCGGCTCGGCCGAGCTCCGCGCGATCTTCGCCCGCGGCCTCTGCTTCTTCGTGCCGGGCATCGCCATGGGCACCCTGCTGCCGGTGATCGGCCGCTTCGAACTCGGCCTCGACGAGTTCACCTTCGGCATCCTCTACGGCGTGTTCGGCACCGGTGCGGTCGTCGCGGCCTTCGCGCTGCCGACGGTGAACCGGCTGCTCGGCCCCGATCGCGCCAACATCTGGGCGATGGGCGTGTCAGCGGCCGCCACCCTGGTCGCGGCGCTCGTCATGACGCCGCTCGTGGTCGGTGCCGTCGTCGCCATCAACGGCGCCTGCTGGATCACCTTCATCGCCAACAACGGCGCCTCGGTGCAGATGATCCTGCCCAACTACATGCGCGCGCGCGGCATGGCGGTCCATCAGATGGTGTTCTTCGGCGCCATGGTGGCGGGCGCGCTGCTGTGGGGGAAGATCGCCAACTTCTTCGATGTCCGCACCGCGCTCATCGGCTCCGTCGTGATGCTGGTCCCGCTCACCGTGCTGGCCGCGTCGATCAAGCTTCCGGGGGCGTCGGTGCCACGCGTCTGACGCGAGCCTGTCGTGCCGGCGTCACGAGCGATCGAAAATGTCGAGGCGGGGCAGATTCCGCTTGTAACCAGGTCGATTAGTTGTAGATAGCACTCATACAAGACGCCCAACGCACGTGCCGCTGGCCCTCTGTGGTTACGCAACGACGGAAAGTGTTCTTTTTGGCAGTGCCGGCCAATTTGCTTGAGAGCGAAGAGGGCCGGGTCCGGGAAGGAGCTTCTGAGATGGTTGCTTACCGCGCGGGGCGCGTTCCCCGCTATTATGTCATTTGCCCGACCCTCGCTCGGGCCTCCTTCCTCGCTCAGCCGCATAAACGGATCTTAGCTCAGTCGAGTATCGGCTGACGTATCGCGCCACGCTTGGCGCCGTACGTCGTCGTTTCATCTCTTCCGACAAGCTGACTATCCAGACGGGGAACCCCCCAGCGATGACCGAGCGTATTTTCCGTTACCTGCGCGAGCAGCAGCCCGAGACCCCCTGCCTCGTGATCGACCTCGACGTGGTCGAGAACAATTTCCGCCGCATGCGCGAGCTGCTGCCGACGGCGCACATCTTCTACGCCGTGAAGGCCAATCCGGCCGCACAGGTGCTGGCTCGTCTCGCGTCGGCGGGGTCGAAGTTCGACACCGCGAGCCGCGGCGAGATCGAGATGATCCAGGCGAC
>JBILYJ010000116.1:0-12413 GCA_044377795.1 Reyranella sp.
TGGCTCTAGCGTTAGGTGTACACCCGATCCCATTCCGAACTCGGCCGTGAAAACTTTCAGCGCCAATGGTACTGTGTCTCAAGGCACGGGAGAGTAGGTCGCTGCCGGATCTTCCGAACGCAAGGGGCTACATTCCGACAGAACGATCACTGCACGCTGGATTTGACGCGGGGTGGAGCAGCCCGGTAGCTCGTCAGGCTCATAACCTGAAGGTCGTAGGTTCAAATCCTGCCCCCGCAACCAAAAAAGCCCGCTAACCCAAAAGGTTAGCGGGTTTTGGCTTTTGGCGATTCTGCTGCCATTGCGCCGTGGAAGCACTGTGGAAGCAAGAGGGCGCGCAAAGCTGCGTAGTTCAACGCCTTAGATTGGCTTCGAAAGATACACTGACCCACTGCCGGATTAGCGCCGCTCAAGGATCAGGTAGAACTGAGCCTCGGCCGCCGGGTCCGGATTCTCGATCACATGCGTGACGTCGGTGCGGCAGCTGCAGCTGTCGCCCGCGGCCATTTCCACCATTTCGTCGCCCACGGTCATGCGGACGGTGCCTGTGATCACGTGCATATGCTCGACCGTGCCGGGAGCATGGCCAGCCGTCGGGCCCAGGACCGTGGACGGCGGGACCTGGTAGTGCACGAAATCGATGCGGCTGCCGGGGATTCCGGGCACCACGGTTTTCCAAGGGACGGGTTTTTCACCGCTCGCCCCCTCGCCGCTCCGTAGAACGCGAATCCGGGGCGCCGGACCCTCGCCCCCGTCGACCAGCGCCGCCGCGGTGATCCCCATCGCCTGCGCGATCCGCACCAAGGTGATGACGGTCGGCGACTTCGTTCCGCGCTCGATGTCCGAAATCATCGAGGACGAGATGCCGCTCTTCTCGGCCAGCGCGCGCATGCTGAAGCCGCAGGCCTCGCGCTGTTGCTTGACGGCCCGTCCGGTGCGAAGGCTGATATCGTCCTCTAAAGTTGACAACATGTCCTCTATAGTGCAGCAAACGACGATACAAGCAAGGAGCAATGCGATGGACGCGACCGTATTCGAAGCAGACCTGCGCCACGACGGCTATCGGGTCGTGAACACCAGCGTCAAGCCGAACCTGGTTACTCCCAATCACTGCCATGACTTCGACGCCAAAGCGTTGGTCCTGGGGGGCGAAATCACTATCACCTGCGACAACAGCCCGGTCACCTTTCGGGCGGGGCAATGCTTCGAAGTCCCGATGGGCTGTATGCATGCAGAGCATGTGGGCCGGGAAGGCGTCGCCTTACTCTCGGGCCGCCGCCGCACCGGACCGCTCAGCCGCGAGGCCTTCGAGAGCGATCTGCGCCGGGAAGGTTTCGAGGTCGTGCATGGCGGCCAGAAGCCCGGGTTCTGCGAGGAGCTGCACGCACACGACTTTGACGCGCGGATAATGGTGCTGAGCGGCGAAACTACCATCGTCCGTGACAACAAGGCTGAAACGTTCAGGGCCGGCGATCACTGCGAGATCGCGGCGGGTTGCCAGCACACCACGCAAGCGGGGCCGGAAGGCGTCGCCTACATTCTGGGAAAAGCCTGTCGCCGGGCGTCCATCAACTGAAAGTCGGACTGGGGCAATCGATGTTGCTGCGTTCACTCCACATTTCCAAAAGCGAGTTCGAGGCCGGCACCGGCTGGACATTGAAACCGGAAGGCGCCTGCCAAGGCCCGGTCTGCATTCCCTTGTCACGTCCGGCCGGCGACACCATCGACGTCGCGCAGGTTGCGCACGACATGGCCATGCCGCTGGTGGCCGCCGAGGAGCATCGCCTGTGGGCGCTCGGGCCTGCGGCCATTGGCTCGCGCGCACTGGCAAGTGCCGAGGCGCCCGAACTCAGGTTGCCCGATCTCGACGGCAACACGTTCAGCCTGTCGAGCCTGCGGGGTCAGAAAGTCCTTCTCTATGCCTGGGCGCCTTATTGAGGCTGCTCACGAGACTTGCCCGTGTGGCGGTCCCTGCGCGACGAACTTCATCCCAAGGGCTTCGAACTGGTTACGGTCGGGCTCGATACGCTGGGCGACGCCGGCTGCCGCCCCTTCATCGAAGCGGCCCAGCCGACCCATCCCTCGCTGATCGATCGGCATCACGTGCTGGCCGAGCTGTTGGGCGTGGTCAATATCCCGAGCAGCGTGTGGATCGACGAGAACGGGACGATCGTGCGCCCAGCGGAAGTGGCGCCGGCGCCGCCGCAGCCGAACAGCGGGCCGCGGCTCACCATGCCGCCGGATGCGCCGCAGCGTATGGTCGAAATAATGGCTGAGGCTGCCAAGATTCGCCGCGACACCGAAGGCTATCATTCGGCGCTGCGGGACTGGGTGGCGCGCGGCGCCGACAGCCGATTTGCTCTGTCGCCGGACGAGGTGATCGACCGATCGCGGCCGCGCGACGCCGAGAAGGCGCGCGGGCATGCGCACTTCCAGCTCGCCTCGCAGCTCGAGATGGACGGCCATCACGCAGCTGCAGTGAAGCACTTTCGCGAAGCTCATCGCTTGGTGCCCGACAGCTGGACATTCCGCCGCCAGGCGTGGTCGCTCGAGAAGGTGGGCAGCGATGCGATCGCCCGCTTCTGGCAGGGGCCGGACCCGAAATCACCCGAGGCTTGGCCTTACGAAGGCGACTGGCTAACCGATGTCCGCAAGATCGGCGCGGAGAAATACAACGATCCGTGGCGGCCTTGATCGAGCCGCGCAACAAGAGGGCGCGCAATCGTGCGCAGCTCCATCAAGTTTGGGCGAGGAATGCCCGCGGCGAGCCGATGAAGCCCGCGACGAACATTTCTCGCTCGGTAAGGATTGCCCCGAGCCCCGTTCCATGCAGCCACCCTCTGCCCGTACCGTGCTTGCCTTCCCACAGATCAGCGGCTGCATCATGCTACGAGCGTCGAGCGGTCTGAACCGGTTGCGGCGACCGAACTTTTAACGCCGTCGTGGTGCCGGGGCGTGTCGCCCCCCGCTATTGCGTCGCTCCGGATGCAGACGCGCTCGCAAGCCATGCGCGCATCACGCGGCCAGCGGCTTGTCTTCGCCGACCAGCGTCACACGGTGCATGACGCGGCGGACATGCGCGTTGTCGAAGGGCTCGACGGAATGCATTGTGCAGCGGTTGTCCCACATGATGACGTCGTCCTTCGCCCAAACGTGGCGATAGACGTACTGTTCCTGGGTGGCGTGGGCGATCAGCTCGTCGAGCAGTGCGCGACTCTCGGCCGCCGCCACTCCCTCGACCTCCACCATGGTGTGAGGCGACAGGAGCAGGCAGCGACGGCGCGTCACCGGATGAACCTGCACCAGCGGATGGCGCACCGGCGGGAGGGCGTCGTAGCGACCCTTGTCCGGCTTTTTCGACAGCTCTGGCGAGAGGCTGAGGATATGGTCGTGATCGTGAATCACCCACCGGCCCTCGATGCGCTGCTTCATGGACGCGCCGAGATCGTCGTAGGCGGCATACATGTTGGCGAACAGCGTGTTGCCGCCGGCGTTGGTCACCTCTAGCCCATGCAGGATCGAGCCCTTGCTGGGCACCTCGCGAAACGAGCTGTCGGTATGCCACAACCATGACAGGTTGATGTACTGCCAGGCCGTCTCCCTGGACGGGATGATGGTGCCGGCTTCGTCGACGTTGGAGACACGATAAATCTCGGCATTGCGCGAGCTGCGATGGGCCACCGAAACGTGGATCTCCAGCTCGCCGAAATTCCTGCCGAAGGCGATGTGCTGCTCATCGCTGATCGACTGGTCGGGAAAGACCAGCACGAGGTGCTGCATCCAGAGATCGTGGACGCGCGCCCGCGTCGCGGCATCGAGGGGTTGGGACAAATCTATTCCTCGCACCTCGGCTCCGATCAGGGGGTGGCGGCGCTTGGCCTCGATCGGGCGGGCCGCAAGTTCCGATACTGACATGGTTCCTCCCGGCGTGACGGCTTCTAGGCCGACGGTGCGAGATTGCCCGCAGAAAGAAAAATGATATGATATTCTTCTTTCCATTAGTGATCGTAATATATGCTCTCTCTGTCCGGCCTGCAGGCGTTGGTCGCCGTAATCGAGGAAGAATCCTTCACCAAGGCTGCCGAGCGCCTGAACGCCACGCAGTCGGGTGTCTCCCAACAGGTCGCGAAGCTCGAACGCGCCCTCGACTTGGTGTTGCTGCAGCGGAGTCCCGCCGGCGTGACGCCGACGCCGGCCGGCCAGGCGCTCTACCGAAGAAGCGTTGGTGTGCTGGAAGAGATGGCGCGCACAGAGGCGGAAGCGAGGAGCTTCGCGGGAAGCCTGACCGGCACGATCAGGGTTGGGCTGATGCCGGCGCTGACGCGCAGTCTGATGGGCCCGGTGTTCCGACAGTTCATGAGAGAGCGGCCGAACCTCACGATCACCGGCGTGGAAGCCGTAAGCACCGAGCTGGTCGAGCGTGTAAAAGCAAGCGAACTGGATGTGGCCATCGTGCCCGTGTTCGAAGCGCCGCCGAGCCTGCGCTGCCGCGCGGTCGGCAGCTCACCCGAGGTCGTCGTTGGTCGAGGAAGGCGACACCCGCAACACATGAGGCCCGTATCGCTGGCCGATCTGGGATCATTGAAGTTGATCCTGCAATCTCCCGGGAACATGCGCCGGGAGCGCATCCTCGCGCACCTGCGGGCGCAAGGAATCGAGATCGCGAGCCTGCTAAACCTCGATTCGATGTTTGGGACCCTGGAATATGCCAGATCCAGCGACTACCTAACCGTCTTGCCGTCAATCATGGTCTTTCCTGAGATTGAGCAGGCCACGCTCTGCGTGCGTCCGATAAAAGACAAAGGCTTCATGCTCGACATGATGGCAATCGAGTCGAAGAGAAACGCCCGGAGTTCGTCAATCGATGCGCTGATCGAGGCCTTCGCCGAGCAGCCGATGGATTGGCCTCCACCAAAGCGACTGCAAGTGCGCTCGTAGGCTGTGCCGTATCAGGAGTCGAGCAACCTGTCCCTCGTGAAAGCTACGTCTGGCAATATTGACTCGTCACGCTGAGGGGTGGGCAAGCATCGGAAGCCGCGGCGGCGCCCGGACGGATATCAATTTTACGGGCTTTCGACCGGACGAGTTCGTATGCGGTGTCATCAGCGAGCCGGACGCGCGCATCGTGCGTCTGCATCGGCGCTTACAAAAACGGTCTGCGGCTGCTGTGGCGAGCGCAGATGGGCTATGGTGCAAGACAAAGAAAGCGTTTCACCGGTTTGCCGACTGCGAAGCGCGGTCAGAAAATGGACCACCTTCGCTCAGGACGGGGCCTAGGGAGCTTCGCCTGGTACCTTCATATGGTCGAAGCAACTCTCGTCGAATCGATCGTGGCGATTGAGGCCCGACCGTCCTCGAGCTCAGCCCGCTTCAGACAACCCGAGTCATGCCCGCCGCCTCAAGCACCGCGCGCGGGATCATGAGGCGGGCGCACATCACCGGACGTGGCGAGGTGCCGACCCGCACCTCGCCCACGATGCCCAGCAGCATGTAGGCTTCCTCGCGCGACAGCCCGGTGCGGCTGGCGACGAAATCTACCGATCCTCGAGAGGCATCTTCCGTCGCGGCTTCGACCGTGGAGCCCCAACCCAAAATCTGGATGGTATCTGCTTGCTCGATGATCGGCCGATCGAGCTTCACGCCCTTGTTGAGCCCGATCTTCGCCCGCACCGAGGCGCTGCATTCGATGCCGGTGCCCGAGATGATGCCGTCGCTGATCGCTGCATGCGGATCGGCGAAAAAGACCTGTGCGCCGGGATAGAAGACCGGCAGGTGAACTCGCGATCCGACTCCGACATCCTTCTGGTCGAAGTCGCCGCCATAAGCGCCGGCGTAGGATGGCTTATAGCCTTCCGGCGGCATGGTCGAGATTGTGCCGAGATTGGGATAAAGCGGGATCGGGATACGGTCGCCGAACCACGCCTTGCCGTCCCGCACCGGACAGGCAAGTGCCTTCGGTTCGAAAAACTCGTCTTTCAGTACGCCGAACTGCTTTAGGATGGCAGTGACGCCGTCGGCGCGAGGCGCAATCTCGAGTAGTTCGATGGCGACTGCGTCGCCGGGTTCCGCGCCGTGCACGATGATCGGCCCGGCAATGGGGGTCAGTGGATGGCCCTCACATTCCGGCGTGAAGGGGGTCGGGATCGTCTTCACATCAGGCACTTCGGCGAGCGATCCCAACACCTCGACGCGAAACTCCTCGTCGGGCTGAACCTTCATCAGCGCTGGCGTGTTGGGATTAATGCTGAACAGATAGGAATGACGATAGGCCATAATGAGCGTTCCTCAAATTGGGCGGTTTAGCCAACATTTCCGGCTGGTTGTTGCCAAAGCCGTTCGGGAATATCAAGGCGATCGCCACGGCACTCACAGCCTGCACCAAAGTCTTCTTTCTCTGAAGAAAATTCGGTCGGCGCATCTCGAAGACCTGACACATCAATGACGCTGGCCGCCTGTTGGCTGGAGACTTACGTCGAATGAAAGGAAGCGATCAAACAGTGGGGTCTTGCGATAGAAATGGGACGCCGCGAAACGCTGCCCAGGCACTTTCTCTTCTTGGAATTCAAGAAGACCAAACCACCACAGCGGACGCAGGATCTTTCCCTCCATCGCGTGGGTGGCGGTGTCCCACTGCGCCTCCACCACTTCGTTGACCGGGATGGTGCATAGGCGGGTCAGGCGATGGCTCGATTCCCAGCCGCTTGCGCATACCGATAGTGACCAGAGCAAAATGCCAATGTCGCGCTGCGGCCATCCTTCATGCAGGCCCCGCCCGAGATAATTGAGGTCGATGCCCCACATGACGGTGTGGAACAGAAGGGCCTGCAGAGCCTGCCGAGCGGGATCCTCAAGAACCTGCCGTCCAACTGGCGTGATCTTCAGGTGGCCCTTGTATTGCCGCACCAATCGAATTGACTCAGCGATATGCCGGACAAAGTACAGCGGCAGAAAGTCTGGTTCGTTGATCACCTTGTGAAACCGGAAGGCATCTCCCTTGTCGAAGCCCGGCCAGGTGAATAGATCGATCATCTCGACCACGACGCCGCGGGTGAGATTGCCGGTGGTCGTCAGCTTTAGTCCGTACCCAGCGGATGCCGCGTGCAGAAGGATCAACGTGTTCCGGGCAACGGCCGATTGCGCGATTTCATCGGGCGAGAAGTCGCGGGCGAGCGTGATCGCACTCGCCCTTGACGATGGCGGCCGTCGAAGCGCTTCGAAGCTGTCTTCATCCAGCAGGGTCCAGGCCGGCACGATCCCGCCAAGCCAGTTCCTGACGGAAGGGTTCTGCAGCATGCCGGGCGCTACCACGGTGTCGTCCTCACGGGGCCAGGGCACGAGAGCTGACTGGGGATGGGGCGAGCCATTCGTTCAACTTGGACCAGCGCCGACGCCCAGAAACGTTCTTTACCGCTATGGCGACGGCCTTCTTCTGTCCGACGAGCACGACCAGTCGCTTGCCGCGAGTGACGCCGGTATAAAGCAGGTTCCGCTGCAACATGGCGTAATGCTGGGTGAGGACGGGGATCACGACCGCAGGGTATTCGGAGCCCTGGCTCTTGTGAATGGTCGCCGCATAGGCTGGCACCAGGGTATCGAGTTCGCCAAAGCCGTAGGTGACGGCGCGGCCATCGAAGCTGGCAATCAGCTCGCCGGCATCCGGGTCGACATCGTCGACGTAGCCGATGTCGCCATTATAGACCTCCTTGTCGTAGTCGTTCTCGATCTGCATGACCTTGTCGCCGGGCGCAAAGGTCCAGCCGAAGCGCTCGACCTTGCGTTCTCCGGCGGGATTCAGGGCTTTCTGCAGTTCGATGTTGAGCGAGCGGGCGCCGACGCCACCACGGTTCATTGGGCACAGCACCTGGATATCGCGGATGGGATCGAGGCCGAAGCGCGCCGGAATTCGCGTTTTGACCAGTTCAATGATCCGCGGCACGGCGGTTTCGGGATCGTCGGCTTGGACGAAGTAGAAGTCGCTGTCGCCCTCAGGTTTGGAGAGATCGGGAAGGGAGCCCTGGTTGATCCTGTGCGCGCTGGAGATGATCCGACTCTGGGCGGCCTGCCGGAACACTTCGGTCAGCCGTACGACAGGTACCGCCCCAGAAGAGATCACGTCGGCCAGGACCTGGCCCGGTCCGACGGACGGCAACTGGTCGATGTCGCCCACGATCAGCAACGCGGCATCGTCAGGAACGGCCTTCACCAGCGCCTGCATCAGCATGACGTCGACCATCGAGGTCTCGTCGATGACCAGTAGATCACATTTGAGCGGATTGTCGTTGTTGCGCTTGAAGCCGCCGCCCTTGGGATCGACTTCGAGCAGCCGATGAATAGTCTTGGCCTCAAATCCCGTTGCCTCGGTCATGCGCTTGGCGGCCCGGCCCGTGGGCGCACAAAGCAGTAGGTTGACGCCCTTGGCTGCCAGAATGCGCAGGATCGAGTTTACGATTGTCGTCTTGCCCACCCCCGGTCCGCCAGTGATGACGAGAACCTTCGACAGCAGCGATAGTCGAATCGCAGCGATCTGGCTCGCTGCCATGGAAAGCCCCGTCTTCTGCTCGATCCAGGGCAGCGCCTTTTCTGGATCGATGAAGGGCCAGGGTAGGGTGCCGTTGACCAGGCGTGTTATTCGTTCGGCGATCACCTTTTCGGCGCGATAAAGGCCCCCCAGAAAAATACAGGCCGTTTCTCCGACCGTATCGGCGATAACGGTGCCGTCACTCAATTCGAGCTCGAGTGCGGTCAGGACCAATTCCTTCGGCACCTCAAGCAGATCGACACCTAGTGGAATGAGTTTTTCCGTCGGCAAGCCACAGTGGCCTTCGCCGGTTGCCTCGGACAGGGCGTAGGAGATACCGGCGCGAATTCGGATCATCGCGGTCTTCTCGATTCCGAGCTTCATGGCGATGGCGTCGGCCGTCTTGAACCCGATGCCGCGGATGTCGCGGGCCAGCCGGTAGGGGTTTTCAGTCATGACCTGGACGGCATCCGAGCCATAGGTCTTGAAAATGC
Organism: Reyranella sp.; assembly: GCA_044377795.1. Classification (GTDB taxonomy): domain Bacteria; phylum Pseudomonadota; class Alphaproteobacteria; order Reyranellales; family Reyranellaceae; genus Reyranella. The sequence continues at coordinate 9,013 of JBILYJ010000116.1, forward strand.
GCACGGCCCGGGCCGTTCCGACGCTATGGCTGTGCAGGAAGACCATGATTTCCCGAACGATCTTCTGCTCGGCCCAGGCATCTGTGATGCGCTTGGCGCGCACGGCACCGATGCCGGTTACCTCTCGCAGCCGATCCGGCTCGGCCTCGATGATGTCGAACACCTTCTCCGCGAACGCCTTCACCATCTTCTTGGCATAGACCGGTCCTATCCCGCGGATCATCCCCGAGCCCAGGTACTTCTCGATGCCGTCGATCGAGGTCGGGGCGGAGGTGCGCATGAAGCGCGCCTTGAACTGCTGGCCATGGGTGTGGTCGTTGACCCAGTCGCCCGAGGCGGTGACCCATTCTCCGGGGGAGATGATGGCGGCGTGACCGATGACCGTGATCAGGTCGCGATGTCCGCGCGCCTTGATGCGGAGAACGCAGAAGCCATTCTCGCCATTGTGGAACGTGACGCGTTCGACAAGGCCCGCCAGGACTTCCTGGGCAGAGGGTTCCTGCTGCGGCTTCATCGTTGCTGCTTCTGCGACCGCCAATCCCACGGCATATCAAAGGTTCCCGACCATATGCCGACCTTGTCCGCATGCGCGCGCTCCTCATCAGCCAAGTAGTCGAGCGAGTACTTGCGATAGGCTACAGCCCAGCCGCTCGCGACCATCCAGCGATTGAGATCCTCGGTGTCCTTGAAGCAGATGGCGATGATGCGGCCATAGCGATCGCGATCACGCGGATCGCAGCGAACTGTGGAACGACCGATCCTTTCGGACAGGGCGAGGGCCGCCTGCTGGCCGCAGCGCCAAGTGGCGCCGTCGGAGCGGGTGCATTCCTGCCGGCTTTCCGGCGCGTCGATGCCGTGAAGCCGGATACGCTGACCGTGGATTTCGATCGTGTCGCCGTCGATGACCGAGGCTGTCCCCATCAGGGGCTCCGCGGCCAGTGCCGGGAGGCCCAGTAGCGCAATGAGAAACAGGAACAAGGCGCGTACTTTCATTTTGCCAGCCGCTTGGGCTCATCCCGCTCTTCGGCGTCAGATGTCTCGCCGTGCACCTCTTCTCGGATTAGCCTCTCGGTGATTTCGGAGAGATACGCGGAAAGCGCGGCACTCAGATCTTGGAACTCCGGCCACAGGGTCTGATCGATGAAGCTACGCGGGCCCTTAATTATGAGAGTTTGCCGGTGCATTCGGCGATATCGAAACGGGGCAAGCCCGTAGCGACGGCACAGCGCGATAAAAAGTTGCCGCGACCAGACGTCAGGTACGGAGAAGCGGACTTCTTCGATCTTTTCGTTACTGGTTGCTTTGCGCAGACGAGCGCGAATTCGATCGGCCGCGGCGTCGGCCGCAGCTTTCTCACCCGCAGTGGCGGCGCCCGCGAAGAGCGCTTCGATCTTGCGGAGCTTTTCACGCAGAATCTGCTCGGGAGTCATTCGATCACTCACAACCGCTTAGCCGCCCAGATCACGCGGCCGATGATGTTCACTTCCTCGCCGTCGCGCTCGTAGGTCTGGTACTCGGGATTGATCGACTTGATGACGATCTTGGGCGGCTCGGAGTGGGGCACATGCTCGATTCGTTTAGCCACGATGCCCATGCCGTCCCAGATCACGAATATGCCAGGCGGCACGGGAACGCGCTGGCTGGTGTCGATCAAGATCCGGTCGCCGGACGAGAGCAGGGGCTCCATCGAATCGCCGTCGATCGTCACGATGTGGAGGTCCTCGGCGCGAGCCCGGAACTCATGCCGAATGATGGAATCCGGAAATAGCCAGGTGGCCTTCGATTCCTCGAGGCCATCGTTGATCGCGCCGGGGCCCGCCGAAGCTCGGACGTCGATCTCGGAGACCGCCGAAAAACCCTCGGTGCCCTTGGCACGGGGCGGTCGCCGTGGACTGTCGACCGCTTGGGGGAGGGTGTCGTTGCGCGGCTTGCGCGGCGGCAGATCAGCGTGGCGCAGTTCGCTGTCATCGACCCCGAGATAGTGAGCGAGCGCCTCGCGGACATCCTCGGGCAGGATCTTCGGTGTGCCACGGTAGATGAATTGATGGACGTAGGCCGCGTTCTTGCCGAGCGCCAGCGAGGCCTTCTTTAGGTCCGTTCCGCGAGCCTGAACGAGTTGGAGAACCCGCAGTCGAATCGGGTCGAGAAGCATTGCCAGATCCCTTTATTCCCAGTCTGTAGGTAATAACCTATTTCTTTTGTTTGACGCAACGTCATCCAATCGGCTTTCATAGCCTATCATGAGAACATTAAGCGAACAATTCATCAGTCGCGTCGAAGGGTTCCTGCGGGCGTCACAGCTGAAGACCAGTGAATTTGGGCGCCAATCAGTGGGTGATCCGAACTTCATCGTCCACCTGCGTCGGGGGCGATCCCCCACTTTAGGTACCGCCGATAGGGTATTGGCCTATATCGACAAATTGGAAGCGGATGCCGCGGTCAAGCTCCTCAATAGGAAGAAGCCATGAGCGATCGTCCAATCCGCCACCTCAACCAGGTCGAGCTGAGTCGCCGGTGGTCGCTGAGCCATCGCACCTTGGAGCGCTGGCGCTGGGAGGGGCGCGGGCCCCGCTATCTCAAGATGGGCGGGCGGGTGGTCTACCGGCTCGAGGACGTCGAGGCCTACGAGGTCGCCCAGTCGCGGGACCCTGCCGCGTCGGTGATCCCAGCCTTGCAGCGCTTGGTACGCGCGTGAACCAGCCGGCGCGCATCCTCAAGGGAGAGCCCGAGTTCATCGGTTGGCTGAGGCAGGCCCGGCCCGGCGATGCCGTCGTCTACCACCGCGGCTTCCTGGCGGTGGACCGTCGCCGGATCCCCAACCGCGATCTTAGCCGCCTCGCCAATCGTGCCTCGTGGGCCGCCATGTGCGGGCTGGTCGATCTCCTACAGCGCCGGCACGGGTTTGAGGACGTGAGTTACCTCGCCGTCGCTCGCCGGCGTCCCAGTGACTTTGCCAACCTCACCAGAGACGGGGACACCCCATGAACGGCTTCGCACTGCACGGGATCGACCATCTGTCGGCCTCCTCGCTCAATCAATGGGTCTCGGAGCCGGGGGTGTTCGCCATCGAGCGGCTGCTGCGCCTGCGCAGCCCGACTTCGCCCGCCATGGCGCGTGGCAAGGCGGCCGAGGACGGCATCCATGCGGGCCTGCTCGATCCCGCCCTGAGCGTCGAAGCCTGCACGATGCAGGCGCTGGCGACCTACGACAGCGAGATGCGGCTGGTGACCGACGACAAGCGCGAGAGCGAGCGCGCCAACATCGCGGGCTACGTCGAACACGGCCTTGGCGAGCTTCGCCAGTACGGCATTCCGACCGGCTACCAGCAGCGCGTGGAAATCCGGCTCGAGGACGTGGCCGTCCCGATCATCGGCTTCATCGACTGGCGCTACGACCAGCAC
>JBILYJ010000572.1:0-3396 GCA_044377795.1 Reyranella sp.
GGACTTGTCGATATAGGCCGAGGCGCCGAACTCGTAGGCGCGGCGCACCACCGAGGCCTCGCGCGCCGCCGACACGACGACGATGGGCACGGTGGGATGCTCGGCGCGCAGGCGGGCGAGGCCGGTCAGCCCGTCCATGCCCGGCATGTCGAGGTCGAGCAGCAACGCATCGGTTTCGGGCTCGCGGTCGAGCGCGGCTTTCGCCTGGTCGAGGGTCCCGGCCATCTTGAACAACGCACGGGCGAACGCCTGGCCGAGCGCCGACGCGAGAGCGTCCCGCACCATCGGGTGGTCGTCGGCGATCAGAAAGTTCAGTGTTTCCCCGGACATCGGCCTTTACTGGGGCCTTTATGAGCTGATTGGATCACAGTGCCGACAGGCGGTTCGTGTGGTCAAGGCCAATGCCGATGCTGCAGCGCCGCATGATTTTCTTGCGCTGCACCATTTCATGCCTTGGACGTTGGTCGAATTGCGCACGGTATGAGCACGGCCTTAAATCCTTATCAACTAATAGTAAGAACTGTGTCTTCAACGCATCTCTGTTTGGGGGAGAAAGCGCCAACAAGCCCGCGTTACCCAGATGAAGGATTGAGCTGGCCCGCGCCGGTTCCTCTCGAGCCCTGAGATTCGGAATCTTATCTCGTTGGATCTTGGCGATGATGGTGCAGTCAGCGGGTGAAGCCCATGCCGACGCTCTTCGGCTCGGTTTCGACCACCGCCTCAAGCTGGAGTTGCGCGGTTCGAGTATCACCTCCGATGCCGGACTGTTGGCCTGTCGCGAACTCGATCACGCGCTCGGGCTGATGGAAGGGGGCCAGGTGCCGAGATGCCGAGATAGAGGGTAACGCCCCAGCGGTGGGGACGAACGCAAACCAATAACCAAAGTACGGGAGAGAACCAGAGATGGCGACGCAGAATGTCACGGGCAACGTCAGCGAGAGAAGCAGGCCGATGACCGCCGAGGAGCGCAAGGTCATCATCGCTTCGTCTGCAGGGACCATCTTCGAGTGGTATGATTTCTATCTCTACGGCGCTCTCGCCGGAGTCATTGGCGCCCAGTTCTTCACGGCGTTCGACGAAACCACGCGCAACATTTTCGCACTGCTGGCGTTTGCCGCCGGCTTCCTGGTCCGTCCGTTCGGCGCGCTGTTCTTCGGCCGTCTCGGCGACCTGATCGGCCGCAAGTACACCTTCCTCGTCACCATCCTGATCATGGGACTGTCGACGTTCTTCGTCGGCTGCCTGCCCAGCTACGACTCGATCGGCGCGGCCGCGCCGATCCTCCTGATCCTGCTGCGGTGTCTCCAGGGCCTGGCGCTCGGCGGCGAGTATGGCGGCGCCGCGATCTACGTGGCCGAGCACGCTCCGTCGAACCGTCGTGGATATTTCACGGCCTGGATCCAGACGACGGCGACGCTGGGCCTGCTGCTGTCGCTTCTGGTGATCATGTTCACGACGATCTACGTGAACGCCAACTGGCCGAACGTTGCCCTCCCAGGCGGCGGCACGCGCACCGCCTTTGCGGATTGGGGCTGGCGCATTCCCTTCCTGGCGTCGTTCATCCTGCTGGCGATATCGCTCTACATCCGCCTGAAGATGAACGAGAGCCCGGCCTTCGTTAAGATGAAGACGGAAGGCACCCAGTCGAAGGCGCCGCTCGATGAGGCTTTCGGCACCTTCCCGAAGGTGCTCACCTGGACGCTCTGTCTGCTGGTCGTCGGGGGCGCCGTGCTCGCCTACGTCGGCAGCACCGGATTGGCGTTGTTGTGCATCCCGGCCATCATCCTGCTCATCGCGTTCAACATGGCGCGGATCAAGAACGGCCGCATCGCGATTCTGGCCCTGCTGGGCCTCGTCGCCGGTCAGGCCGTCGTCTGGTACACGGGCCAGTTCTATGCGCTGTTCTTCCTGCAGCAGATCCTGAAGGTCGACAACTTCACGGCCAACGTGATGGTGGCCTGGTCGCTCCTCATCGGCACCGGGTTCTTCATCTTCTTCGGATCCCTGTCGGACAGGATCGGCCGCAAGCCGATCATCCTGGGCGGCTGCCTGATCGCGGCGCTGCTCTATCTGCCGATCCAGGCGACGGGCGGCGGCATCTTTGGGTGGATGTCGACCGTGGCGAATCCGACGCTCATGAAGGCGCACGAAACCATCCCCGTGGTCGTCACGGCGGACAGGAACGAATGCTCCTTCCAGTTCAACCCGACGGGCACAGCGAAGTTCACGTCCGGGTGCGACTTGGCAAAGGCGGCGCTTGCCCGCGCGTCGGTCAAGTACAGCGTTACCGAGGCACCGGCAGGCACAGTGGCGAGCGTAAAGATCGCCACGGCGGACCCGATCTCGGCACGCGACCCGCAGTTCGCCCAGAAGTTGGCCAGTGGCCTGACTGCCGCCGGCTATCCGGCCGCCTCCAATCCGTCCGTGGTCCAGATCAAGATCGAGCCCAAGGATGGCCTGTTGAACTTCGGCAAGATGTTCGACATCTTCACCGGCCAGCGGCTGATCGTCATCGCGATCCTGACGATCATGGTGATCCTGGTGACGATGGTGTACGGGCCGATCGCGGCTGCGCTCGTCGAACTGTTCCCGACCCGCATCCGCTATTCCGGCATGTCTTTGCCCTACCATATCGGCAACGGCTGGTTTGGCGGGCTGATGCCGGCGACGTCGTTCGCCATGGTGGCCCAGACCGGCGATCCTTCGTTCGGCCTCTGGTACCCGATCGTGATTGCGCTGATGACCGTCGTGATCGGCTTCTTCTTCGTGCCGGAGACCTACAAGAGGAACATCTTCGAAGAGGATGTTGCGAAGCGGTAACCTGAACCGCCACAATCGCATCGTCGAACAGAGGTTCCGCCATCGCGGCGGAACCTCTGCCGCACATGGGAGCCGCCGTGAGCAAGAATCTCGCCCTTCGCATGCTCATGCACGCTTCGGCGGCGGCGGCGGCCTTTTTCGTGTTTCAGCACTATGGACTGGGCGCCACACTGGAGACCGGTATTCTTTGGGCCCTCGCCGGTGCCGTCGGCGCTGCCGCGCTTGCATGGTCGCAGCGGAGCAGGGGCGGCTAGGCGGCCTCCGCTTCTTCTTCTACATCTCGATGCCGCCGCCGTATCACATCGGCAATCGCTGGTTCGGCGGCATGCCGCCCCCTGCTGGTTATCGCGCCGGCGGCATGGTCGGACGAAATCTACTCCGGTCTCTGGTAACCGATCGCGGTGGACGGCATGACCCTGGTGGTCGGCCTGCTCTTCATGCCGGAGACCAAGGACCGCGACATCTACGCCGACGACTGACACTCCGTCTGCGACAAAAAGGAACCGGCGGTCCGCAAGGGCCGCCGGTTTCTTTTTGCGGTTTGGCGCGGCTCCGGTAAGTATCGCGCCATGAAAC
>JBILYJ010000573.1:0-3393 GCA_044377795.1 Reyranella sp.
CTGGGTGGGCAGCGCGGCGACCTCGCCGATCGGCAGCATGCGTATGCTGTCCAGGGTTGGACGGTTGGTTAATCCAGACATCAGGCCTTCTCCTCGGGGATGAGCGTTGAAATCGACAGTGGGCTTGAAACGGCGCGTGGCCGGGCGATCGCGAGGTAACTGAACCGCTCGCTGCAAACCCGGCGCTGCAGCAGGTGCACGAACCCGTGTTCGGCCAATCGCATGGCCTGATCTGCCACCCGGCCCAGTGCCGCGCGTTCACGCTCCTTGACCGAGTCTTTGCGAGTCGAGCGGTCGAGCGCGAGAAAGCCCTGGTGGTACTCGAGGACATCGCCAGCTTTGGCCTGGCCGAGCCAGGCGAGCAGATCGATCTCGGTGTGGTGACGCGGCAACAGGGCATCAGTGCGAGCGGCGTTCATCGCGGCGCCCCACTGGCCTGTGACGCAGGAACGATCGCGTTGCGCTGCCGGCCCGCCTCATAGGCCTCGATGTCCGAGAGGCGATAGACGACCCGGCCGCCAATCTTCAGGTACTGGGGCCCCCGTCCCTCCCAGCGCCAGCGCTCCAGGGTTCGATGGCTAAGTGACCAGCGGCGGGCCAATTCCACCTGGTTTAGGTGATGGATTGGACAAACCATCACTTAGGCTTCCTATTTGTAGGCTTTCTTGCGGCCTCCAACTCCAACTTGTCGATGTAGGCCAAGACCTTGTCGGCGGTCGCTAAAGTGGGCGACCGGCCGCGGCGGAGGTTTAGCAGGAATGCGCTATCTCCTACCGCATATTGACCAAACACGCTGGGCTTGGTGCCGGTGGCTACCAAAAAGGCCTCGACGCGGGCCAAAAAGTGTTCACTCATCGTTCTCGTCATAGGGAACATCAAAACGATGATCGCCTATTGCGTCAACGAAAAGAGATTGTTAATATCCAATCCAATTAGTTCAAGGACTTAGCCACCCCATGTATCTCGATCCCATCCGACTGCGCATCCTGAAGCTGGTCGACCAGCGCGGCAGCAACCTCAAGCAAGTCTCTCTGGCGCTTGGGAAAAACGCCGCCTACGCGCACCAGTACATCTATCGCGGCACGCCGAAGGTGCTGCCCGAGGATGTCCGCGAGGCACTAGCCGAATTCCTGGGCGTTGAGGGCGCCGAGCTGCGCCATGCCGAGGTACCGGCGCGCAAGCCCCGTAGCGACACCGAGCCGGAGGTGCCGGACGGTCCCCGCCGACGGCACGGCAAACCACTGGCCGAAGGCTTCTCCGCCGTGTCGGAGATCGATGTACGGGCGTCTGCGGGCCCTGGTGCCATCAACGACGGGCTCGAGGAATTGAAGGGGACCTGGCTCTTCCCCGATCCCGTCATCCGCCACGAGTTCCGGGCCCGCGCCCAGGACCTGCACATCGTGACCATCGACGGCGACTCGATGGAGCCCCTGCTCTCCTCTGGCGACCGCATCCTGGTCGACACCAGCCAGCGCGTCCCGGTGCCACCGGGCATATTCGTCATCTGGGACGGCATGGGCATCGTGGCCAAGCGCATCGAGCATGTGCCCCACTCCGAGCCGCCCAAGATCGTCATCAAGTCGATCAACCCCGAATACCAGACTTACGAGCGCGACGGCGAGGAAGTGAATATTATCGGCCGCGTGATCTGGGCGGCTAAGCGGTTGTGAGCGACCGAATGACGCCCGAACAGATTCTTCGTGAAAAGCTCCGCAAAATCGAAGCGCTCTTCGGGGGCGCAGCCACTGCGGGTGAAAAAGCTGCGGCCGAAGCTGCGGCCGATCGAATTCGCGCGCGTTTGCGCAAAGCAACCAGCAGCGAAAAGATCGAAGAAGTCCGCTTCTCCGTACCTGACGTCTGGTCGCGGCAACTTTTTATCGCGCTGTGCCGTCGCTACGGGCTTACGCCGTTTCGATATCGCCGAATGCACCGGCAAACTCTCATAATTAAGGGCCCGCGTAGCTTCATCGATCAGACCCTGTGGCCGGAGTTCCAGGATCTGAGTGCCGCGCTTTCCGCGTATCTCTCCGAAATCACCGAGAGGCTAATCCGAGAAGAGGTGCACGGCGAGACATCTGACGCCGAAGAGCGGGATGAGCCGAAGCGGCTGGCAAAATGAAAGCGTGCTGCTTGTTCTCGCTCGTCATTGCACTGTTGAGCCTGCCCGCGCTGGCTGGGGAACCCCTGGTCGGAACGGCCTCCGTCATCGACGGCGACACGATCGAAATCCACGGTCAGCGCATCCGGCTTCACGGCATCGACGCGCCGGAAAGCCGGCAGGAATGCACCCGGCCCGACGGTGCAGCATGGCGCTGCGGCCAGCAGGCGGCCCTCGCCCTGTCCGACAGGATTGGTCGTTCCGTGGTTCACTGCGATGCGCGCGGTCGCGATCGCTATGGCCGCACCATCTCCGTCTGCTTCAAGGGCAGCGAGGACCTCAATCGCTGGATGGTCGCCAGCGGCTGGGCGGTGGCTTATCGCAAATACTCGCTCGACTACGTTGCCGACGAAGAACGCGCGCATCTCGCCAAGATCGGCATATGGTCTGGAACCTTTGATATGCCGTGGGATTGGCGCGCAAAGGGGACAAGACATTGAAAGATTCGCCGAAGGGCCTTTTCATCCTCCTGCTGCTGACCGCACTCGTCAGTGGCTGCACGGGAATATCACAGGGCGTCGAGCCAGTGCGTCCCTTCGACGTCCAACGCTACAAGGGTGAATGGTTCGAGATTATGCGCCTGGACCACAGCTTCGAGCGCGGACTAACGAACGTGACGGCGACCTACACGCTGCGCGACGACGGGTCTGTCAGCGTGCTCAACCGTGGCTTCGATCGCAAGAACTGCCGCTGGAAGGAAGCCGATGGTCGCGCCGTGTTCCAGGGCGACCGAGATACGGCCAGCCTCTCCGTGACGTTCTTCTGGCCGTTCGCCGGCGGGTACCACGTCTTTGCTCTCGACCAGCAGGATTACGGCTGGGCTCTGATATCGGGCCCCTCACGGAATTACCTCTGGATCCTGGCGCGCCAGCCGGACCTATCCGCCGATATCAGGAACCGTCTGGTCGGTCAGGCCCGTGGCCTCGGCTTTCCGGTGGACGATTTGATCTTGGTAGATCACGGCAGACCGGACTGCCCGCCGGATCAGCGTTCCCCGAAATGAAGCGTAAGCCAATGGTTCAACGCAAATCCAGCAATCAAGCTGAAAACCTCAAGCGACGCCGCGGCAAGCTCGTGATCGTCAACGACACGATGCAGCGGGGCTATCGTTACGTCCTGGCGGAACCGATCGGGCGCAATTTCGATCCGGAGTTCAAACCCGAGCTGACGCCCAAGGAAATGCTGGCGCTCGGCGTTTTCGGCGGCAAGTACATGACCGACTGCCGAAAGGAATT
>JBILYJ010000574.1:0-3391 GCA_044377795.1 Reyranella sp.
CCCTGCAGACCGCGATGGGCAGCCGCAACGTCAACAACTTCAACATGTTCGGTCGCACCTGGACGGTGCGCGTTCAGGCCGACGCCGCCGACCGCCGCACGGTCGAGGACGTGAACCGCGTGCGCGTGCGCTCGTCGAGCGGCACCCTGGTGCCGCTGCAGGCGATGGCGACGCTCGAACTCACCACCGCGCCCGCCACCATCAACCGCTACAACAACCTGCGCTCGGTCACGCTGAACGGCGCGCCGGCCGCGGGCTATTCCTCGGGCGAGGCGATCGCGGCGATGGAGCGGGTGGCGCGCGCCAGCCTGCCGCCGGGCTACGGCTTCCAGTGGGCCGGCACCGCGCAGCAGGAGAAGGAGGCAGGCAGCCAGACCGGCTTCGTGCTCGCGCTCGCCGTGCTGTTCGCCTACCTGTTCCTGGTCGGCCTCTACGAGAGCCTGGCGCTGCCGGTGGCGGCGCTGCTCTCGGTGATCGTCGGCCTGTTCGGCGCGCTGGCCGCACTGTGGCTGACCGGCCTCGCCAACAACATCTACGCCCAGATCGGCATCGTGGTGCTGATCGCGCTGGCGGCCAAGAATGCGATCCTGGTGATCGAGGTGGCCATGCACGAGCGGGCGGGCGGCAGCGACCCGGTGACGGCCGCCACCTCGGCCGCCGGCCAGCGCTTCCGCGCCGTGATGATGACCTCGTTCGCCTTCATCCTCGGCCTCGTGCCGCTGGTGATCGCGTCGGGCGCGGGTGCCGCGACCCAGCGCGCGGTCGGCACCGCCGTGTTCGGCGGCATGCTGGCCGCGTCCTGCCTCGGCATCTTCGTGATCCCGGGCCTCTACGTCGCCTTCGAGAAGATGCGCCGGGCCGTGCCCGAGATGCTGCGCAAGCCGTTCGGCCGCGCCAAGCGGCCCGGCGGCCGGCCGGGCTGACCGTCAGGCCGGCACCAGGCAGATTGGGCTCGTTTTCGTTCGGCGCCGGACTGATCCCACGGCGCGGAAATTCCGGAAAATGAAGCGGTACAAGGCCGCGCTTCTGCCGGACAATGGCGTCCAAACGCGCACGGGAAATGCCGAGCCTATCGGGAGGATTGCATGTTCGATCTGATCGTCACGAATGCCGATATCGCCGACGGGCTCGGCAACCCGCTGCGCCGCGCCGACCTCGCGGTGAAGGACGGCCGCATCGCCGCCATCGGCCACGATCTCGGGCCGGCGCGCGAGACGGTGGACGCAACCGGCCTGGTGCTGGCGCCCGGCGTGATCGACGTCCACACCCATTACGACGCCCAGCTCACCTGGGACTCGACGGCCTCGCCGTCACCGGCGCTGGGTGTCACGACGGTGGTGATCGGCAATTGCGGCTTCGGCATTGCGCCCGCGACGCCGGCCACGCGCGACACGCTGCTCAAGAACCTCTCCGAGGTCGAGGCGATGTCGCTGGAGGCGCTGCGCGAAGGCGTCGACTGGCAGTTCGATGATTTCTCCTCCTACCTCGATTTCATCGCCCGCCGCGGCGTCACGCCCAACGTGGCCTCCTTCTGCTCCCACTCGGCGCTGCGCACCGTGGTGATGGGCGACGCCGGCTCCGAGCGCGAGGCGACGGCGGAAGAGCTGGCGAAGATGTCGGCGCTGTTCGACGAGGCGCTGGTGGCGGGGGCGATCGGCCTGGGCTCCTCGACCTTCGAGAACCACAACGGCTATGGCGGCATCCCGGTGCCGTCGCGCCTGGCCAGCGACGACGAGTTCCGTGCGCTGGCGCGGGTGATGGCGCGGCACGGCCACGGCGTCACCATGGCGACGTGCGGCCAGCGCTCGACGATCCCCTTCCTGGAGGAACTGGCGGAGCTGTCGGGCCGGCCGGTGATCTATTGCCCGCTGCTCGACTATCCGACGAAGCCCGAGCATGCGCCGGGCATCTCCAGCGCCTGCGCCGAGGCCCGTGGTCGCGGACACGCGGTCTATGCCCAGGCCTCGTGCCAGCCGCTCAACATGAACTTCGGCCTGCTCAACGCCTACATGCTGCAGACGATCGCGCCGTGGCCCAAGGCCGGCGACGCCGCGCACCATCGCGCGCTGTTCACCGATCCCGCCTTCCGTGCGGCCTTCAAGAAGTCGCTGGCCACGCCGGTGGAAGGCGGCCGCATCTTCAACGGCACCTGGCACCTGATGGAAGTGGCCGTGTCGCCGACGCAAAGCCAGCTGGAAGGCCGCAACATCGAGGACATCGCGCGCGAGCGCGGCGTCGATCCGGTGGACGCGCTGCTCGACATCGGCCTGGCCGACGACCTCGAGACGACCTTCATCGTGCGGCTTTTGAACGTCGACGAGAAGCGGGTCGGCGACCTGATCGCCGACGACGGCAACCTGATCAGCCTGTCCGATGCCGGCGCCCATCTCACCCTGTTCTGCGACGCGGGCTACGCCATGCACCTGCTGGGCCGCTGGGTGCGCGAACTCGGCCGCTTCAGCCTGCCGCACGCCATCCGCAAGCTGACCGGCGATCCGGCCCACATCTACGGCATCATCGACCGCGGCCGCCTCGAGGTCGGCGCCTGGGCCGACCTCATGCTGTTCGACCCCGCGACCATCCATGTCAGCAGGACCCGGCGCGTCGCCGACCTTCCCGCCGGCGCCAACCGCCTGATCCGCAGCGCGCCCGGCCTCAAGGGCGTCTGGGTCAACGGCGTCCAGGTGTTCGACGGCCAGGATTATGTGAAGGTGAAGCCGCCCGGCCAGGTGCTGCGCTCCTTCAGCACCGCCCGGCCCACGCTGGCGATGCCGCTCGCCCGGGTCGCAGAGTAGTTTTCGCACGGCTGTGCTCCGAAGGCGGGGCCGTGGTATCTGGAGGCATGGAAACGACCGGATTGCGCGAAAAGTTCCAGGGCCTCTATTTCGGCGACAGCCCGCAGGCCCGCCGGTTCCGCTACGGGCTGGTCGGCTTCGACATCGCCACCATCGGCCTCTTCTTCGTCGCGCCGTTCGGCGGTCACCAGACGTGGATGATCGCCCTCGACCTTGCCCTCGGCTTCCTGCTGTCAGTCGAGTTTGCGGCGCGGCTCTGGGTGGAGCGCCGGCCGCTGCGCCATCTGTTCAGCCTCTCCTCGGCGGCCGACCTGATCGTGATCCTGTCGCTGCTGCTGCCGGTCTTCATCGAGAACCTGGCCTTCCTGCGCATCGCCCGGGCGCTGCGCCTGCTGCGCTCCTACCACCTGCTGCGCGACCTGCGGCAGGACTCGAAGTGGTTCCGCCTCTATGAGGACGTCATCCAGCGCACGGTCAATCTCGGCGTCTTCATCTTCATCGTGACGTCGGTGGTCTACGTCACCCAGCGCAAGATCAACCCGCAGATCTCGACCTACATCGACGCGCTCTACTTCACCATCACGACGCTGACGACC
>JBILYJ010000575.1:0-3386 GCA_044377795.1 Reyranella sp.
ACACCTGCTTTGCCCGCGCGCTCCGGCGCGAGGGCCTCGACTGGAACGTCGAGGAGACGATGCGGCGCCTGATGGGCCGCTCGATGAAATCCTGCGTGGAGATCGTCGAGGGCGAACTCGGCCGCGCCTTGCCCGCCGATTTCGTCGACCGCCTGCAGGTCGACACGTTTCAGGCCTTCCGCGACGCACCGCTGCAGCCCGTTGCCGGCGTCGTCGAAGCCATCGATGCGATCGAGGCGGCGGGCATCGCCACCTGCGTGGCCAGCTCGGGTAGTCTGGACAAGATGCGGGTCACGCTCGGCATTACCGGCCTGTGGTCGCGCTTCGAGGGCCGCATCTTCAGCGCCTCCCAGGTGCCGCGCGGCAAGCCGTTCCCGGATCTCTTTCTTCACGCTGCCATTCAGATGAACGAGCAGCCCTTCGACTGCACCGTGGTCGAGGATTCGCTGCCCGGCGTCCAGGCGGCCCGTTCCGCGGGCATGCGCGCACTGGCCTATGTCGGGGTGACGCACAGCGACGTCGCGGCGTTGCAGGTGGCGGGCGCCCGGACATTCGAGTCGATGTCGTCGCTGCCGATGCTGGCATGGGCAGCGCGGTGAGCCGGACCGGGTCCTGGTCGATGGGAGCGGGCAACGGCGAGCGCATCGTCGTGGTCGGCGCCGGCATGGCGGGCCTGGTCGCGGCCAGACTGCTGCACGATTCAGGTTTCACTGTGACGGTGTTCGAGGCGCGTGGACGTATCGGCGGCCGGACCTGGACGGACGATCGCGTCGGTGCGCCGGTCGATCTCGGCGGCTCCTGGGTACACGGAGTCGACGGCAATCCGCTCACCCTCTGGTGCGAGAAGCTGGGCATCGACCTGGTCGAGTCGCAGGGCGAGCGCCTGCTGATCGACCAGCGGGCGACCTCGCCGACGCGCGAGGGCCAGCGCCGGCGTGCGGTGATGGGACGGGTCGCCTTCAAGGCAGCGATCGAATGGGCGGGCTGGAAGAGCAAGGCGCTGACCCGCGTTCGAGGTCCGCGCTCGATCTCCGTGCGTGAAGCCGTCGAGCCATTGTTGACGGCCTCCTGGCTGCCCGAGATCGACCGGCTGGTGGTGGCGACCTTCGTCGAGATGAGCGAGGGCGTGCAGAGCGCGCCCTGGGACGCGGTCGCGGCAGAAGAGTGGTTTCCCACCGAAGGCCTCGAACGCAATGCCCAGCCCCGGGGCGGCTACCGGTCGCTGGTCGACGACGTGGCGCACGGGCTCGACATCTGCCAGGACGCGGCGGTCGAGCGGGTCGTGTGGACGGGCGAGGGAGTCGCGGCGATCCTGCAGGGCGGCGAGCGCATCGAGGCGGATCGCGCGGTGGTCGCCGTGCCGGTCGGCCTGCTGCGCGCCGGCCTGCCGGCGCTCGATCCCGCTCCCCCCGAACTTCAGCGGACGGCGATCGGCCGGATCGGCTACGGGGCGGGCATCCTCGGCAAGATCTACCTGCGCTTCCCCCACCGATTCTGGCCGGAGTCGCCGAAATGGTTCGGACGACTTCCCGATTCGCCGATGCGACGTGGCAGCTTCAACACCTGGGTCAGTCACGAGCAGGAGACTGGCCTGCCGATCCTGCTCAGCTTCTGCAACGGACACACCGCGATTCATCTCGACCGCGAGGCGAGCGACCGGGAGGTGATCGACGTCGCCATGAAGTCGCTGCGCGCGATGTTCGGCGACGGCATTCCCGAGCCCGAGGCGATGGTCTTCCCGCGCTGGCTGAGCGATCCGTGGTCGCGCGGCGGCTATTCCTATCCAGGCGTCGGCAGCGACCCCGACGACTGCACCGAGCATGCGCGACCGCTGGGAAATCGCGTGTTCTTTGCCGGCGAGGCGACCGAGCCGGTGGAGTACGGCACGGTCCATGCCGCACTGTGGTCGGCCGAGCAGACGGCCGAGACGATCTTCCGCCTCGCCACCGGCATGGCCGCCTCGCGCGCCGCACGACCCTGGGCGGGGGCTCGTACTGGCGCGGGCCGGCACAATGCGGGATAAAACCCCATGACCATCGCCAATGTTCTTTTCGTCCTCGTGCTGGTGTCTGCGTTCGCGACGCTCGGCACGCTGTTCGCCGGCCTGATCAACATGAGTCGCAACCAGGACGGCAACATCGAGGGCAGCCGCCGCAGCAACCGCATGATGTGGTGGCGCGTGCGACTGCAGCTCCTCACCGTCGTGCTGATTCTTCTCTGGTACTTCGCGAGCAGGAGCTAGCCCATGGCCGTTACCCTCAACCGCATCTACACGCGCGGCGGCGACACCGGCATGACGTCACTGGGCCGCGGCGAGCGTGTCGCCAAGCACGACATCCGCGTCGAAGCCTACGGCACGACCGACGAGGCCAATTCCGTGATCGGCCTGGCGCGCTGCGCCATCGCGCGTGCGGGCGGCAGCGATCCCCGCCTTGCCGAAGCCGATGCGATGCTGGCGCGCATCCAGAACGACCTGTTCGATCTCGGCGCCGATCTTTGCACGCCCGAAGGCAAGACGAAGCGCGACGAGCAGGCGCTGCGCATCGTGGCCTCGCAGGTCGAACGCCTCGAACACGAAATCGATGCGATGAACGCCGAGTTGCAGCCGCTCAAGTCCTTCATCCTGCCCGGCGGCAGCGAAGCCGCCTCGTGGCTGCATCTCGCCCGGACGGTGGCGCGGCGCGCCGAGCGCTGCATGACGCACCTGGCAGCCGAGCAGGAGATCAACCCGGAGGCGATCAAGTACATCAATCGCCTGTCGGATCACCTGTTCGTGCTGGGCCGGCGGCTTAACGACAATGGCACGGCAGATGTGCTGTGGGTGCCGGGCGGCGCGCGCTAGCCGGCAAGCTGTTGAAAAACTGGGAAAAAAGCTTCCACCCTGCGGTCTTGTGCAGTGCGCCATAGCCTTGACATGATCGGCTCAACACCCCTACACGAAAACCCCTTCGCCGGACGGGTCAGTCCGGCCGCAACTCACCGATAGGCGCAACGCGATGAAAGTGCTGGTCGCGGTCAAGCGGGTCATCGACTACAACGTCAAGATCCGCGTCAAGGCCGACAACACGGGTGTCGAGACGGCTAACGTCAAGATGTCCATGAATCCCTTCGATGAGATCGCCGTGGAAGAGGCGATCCGCATGAAAGAGAAGGGCGCTGCGACCGAAGTCATCGCCTTCTCCGCCGGACCGGCCCAGTGCCAGGAGACGATCCGCACGGCGCTCGCCATGGGTGCCGACCGCGGCATCCTGGTGCAGAGCGACGCCGACCTCCAGCCGCTGGCCGTCGCCAAGCTGCTGAAGGCCGTGGTCGACAAGGAACAGCCCGGTCTCGTGATCGTCGGCAAGCAGGCGATCGACGACGACTCCAACCAGACCGGCCAGATG
>JBILYJ010000576.1:0-3383 GCA_044377795.1 Reyranella sp.
CGGCGCCGGCGAAGCCCACGCGCGTGGGACCGTTGTTCTCGAAACCGGTGATCGACATCAGGCCCGACATGGCCTGGATCATGCCGTCGAACGCCGCGGTCTTGGACTCAGGACCCACCTGGCCGAAGCCCGACACGGCACAGTAGATCAGCCGCGGATTGATCTTCTTCAGCGTCTCGTAGCCGATGCCGAGCTTGTCCATCACGCCGGGGCGGAAGTTCTCGACGACCACGTCGGCCGTCTCGACCAGGCGTTTGACGACCTCGATCGCCTTGGGCTGCTTGAGGTCCAGCGTGATCGAGCGCTTGTTGCCGTTCACCGCGACCCACGGCGCCGCGAGGCCGCGCTTCTCCCAGTCGTTGGACCGGGTGCCGAAGCGCATGTCGTCGCCTTCGCGCGACTCGATCTTGACCACGTCGGCACCGAGCAGGGCGAGCTGGTAGGAGCCGTAGGGGCCCGCCAGCACACGCGTGAAATCGACGACCTTTACGCCCTTGAACGGCTTGCTCATGTCACTCCTACGCCACGCCCGCCTGCTTGCGCTGGCTGAGCGCGACCTGCTTCACCTTGTCGAATTCGGCCCGCCGCTTGGCGACCTCTTCGGGCGGCATGCGCTCGAGATTATTGTAGTCGTTCTTCCAGTCCCCGTCGTCGGTCCAGCGCAGCGGCGACTGCACCGTCGTGCGCGGACCGATGGCGCTCTCCAGCACCTTCAGCGCCAGATCGAGCGTGAAGCGCTGGGTGTCGGGCTCGTGCGGCTTGCCGCAGGAATTGCCCAGCGGGAAATCGCTGAACAGGAACCGGGGGACGCCCGCCCATTCGACGATGTCCTTCGCCGCCCCCATCACCACGGTGGGGATGCCGTTCCGTTCGAGGTATCGTGCGACCAGACTCACGGTCTGGTGACAGACGGGTCATGTAGGGACGAGCAGCGCGGCATCGACCTGGTCCTGGCGGCAGCGGGCCAGGATCTCCGGCGCATCGGTCTCCAGGGTCACGCGCTGGCTGCGATTGGTCGGCGCGCCATGGAACCGGGCCGCCAGCTTGAAGCGGCCCTGGCGGGCAAACTCGCGCATCAGCGGCAGCGGGAACCAGGTGTTGCTGTCCTTCGCCGTCGTGTGCTTGCGGTCGTAGCCGATGTGGGAAATGCGGGTGTCGTGATCCTGCGACGTGTCGCCCGAATAGACCGAATAGAATTTGGCACCGGCATTGTAGAGCGCGCCGGGTCCCTGATCGCCCTTGTCCGGCTGAAACGGCGCCGCGGTCGAGATCAGCGCGAGCGTGCTGTCCTTCAGCGGCTTCGTCAGCGGCGTGAAGGGCGCATCGGTGTAGTGCGCCCAGCGATAGGGATTGTCGTAGCCCAGCGCGAGGTAATACTCGCGGGTGCGGCGCATGTATTCGAGCGGTGCATCGAATTCCGGCGCGAAATCAATCGTGTCGACCATGGTCGAAAACTGAACCTGCCGTTGCTCCAAGTCAAATTCGCAGGGCGCCTGACGGCCCTGCACGGAACGCCGGGTGAACCTGACCCCGATGTAACCCGCCGGCCATAGTGCCGCCCAACTCCCTCGCGCTATATATGAAGCGAGTTCGGACAGGCTGGGGAGCGCATCGCATGGCGATCAGACGGCGCAGCGTATTGGCGGGCGGCGCGGCCCTTTGGGTCGGCGCGCCGGCGATTCTGCGGGCCCAGACTCCGGCTGCGGCGGGCAAGGTCAACGTCAGTCACGGTTTCGCCATGCACGGCGAGCCCAAGTACAAGGCCGATGCCGGCCCGCCCGAGTACCTGAACCCCGGCGCCCCCAAGGGCGGCAGCGTCCGGCTGGGCGCCCGCGGCACCTTCGATTCGCTGCATCCCTTCATCGTGAAGAGCGTGCCGGCGGCCGGCATCACCCAGATATGGGACACGCTCTGCTGGAACTCGCGCGACGAGGCCTCGACCGAATACGGGCTGATCGCCGAGACGATCGAATGGCCGGACGACCGGTCCTGGGTCGCCTTCAACCTGAGGCCGCAGGCGCGCTGGCACGACGGCAGCCCGATCACCGTCGAGGACGTGATCTTCAGCCTCGACATCCTCAAGGCGAAGGGCGCGCCCAACTATGCCTTCTATTACCACGACGTCCTGAAGGCCGAGAAAGTCGGCGACCGCAAGGTGCTGTTCACCTTTCGCGACAGCACCAACAAGGAGCTGCCGCTGATCGTCGGCCAGCTTCCCATCCTGCCCTCCAAATGGTGGGCGAGCCGCGACTTCGAGAAGGTGTCGCTCGAGATCCCGCTCGGCAGCGGCGCCTACAAGGTCGATTCCTTCGACGTCGGCCGCTCGATCGCCTATCGCCGCGTTCCCGACTGGTGGGCCAAGGACCTCTGGATGAATCGCGGGCGCAACAATTTCGACGTGCTCCGCTACGAATACTATCGCGACGTGACCGTCCAGTTCGAGGCCTTCAAGGCGGGCGATCTCGACGTCCGCCAGGAGAACATCGCGCGCAACTGGGCGACGGCCTACGACATTCCGGCGGTGCGTGACGGCCGCATCCAGCGCGCCGAGATCCCGCACGAGCTGCCGACCGGCATGCAGTGCTTCGCCTTCAACACGCGCCGCGACTACTTCAAGGACAAGCGCGTGCGCGAGGCGATCGCCACCATGTTCGACTTCGCCTGGGCCAACAAGAATCTGTTCTACGGGATGTACAAGCGGAACGTCTCGTTCTTCGGCAATTCCGAGCTCGCCTCGTCGGGCCTGCCGACGGCGGCGGAGCTGAAGTACCTCGAGCCGCTGCGCGGCAAGATCCCCGAGGAAATCTTCACCAAGGAATTCAAGCTTCCCGAATCCGATGGCACCGGCAACGTCCGCGACCTGGCGCGGCGCGCGCTCGCGCTGCTCAAGGAGACCGGCTGGGAGATCAAGGACGGCAAGATGACGGAGACGAAGACGGGCAAGAAGCTCGCCTTCGAGATGCTCCTGAACGACGCCAGCTTCGAGCGGGTCGTGCTGCCCTACAAGCAGAACCTCGAGCGCATCGGCATCGAGATGAACGTGCGCACGGTCGACACCGCGCAGTTCAAGCGGCGCGAGGACGAGTTCGACTACGACATGATGGTCGAGGGTTTCGGCCAGTCCCTGTCGCCGGGCAACGAGCAGCGCGACTTCTGGGGCTCGAAGGCGGCCGACACGCCGGGCAGCCGCAATTCGCTGGGCATCAAGGACGCCGCCATCGATTCGCTCATCGACACGCTGATCGCGGCCCCGGACCGCGAGAGCCTGATCGCCGTCACCCGGGCGCTGGACCGCGTGCTGCTCTGGAGCAACTTCGTGGTGCCCAACTGGCACAACAACAAGGTGTTCGTCGCCTACTGGAACCGCTTCGCCCGGCCGGAGA
>JBILYJ010000578.1:0-3370 GCA_044377795.1 Reyranella sp.
CGGTCGTGCCGAGCATCTTTTCCGGCATCGAGTCCCAGATCTGCCGGCTGGACGCCGCGATGCGGCCGATGCCGAGTGTGGCGGACTGCTGGTTCCATGGCTCGCCCACGCAGTAGCCGTCGATCGTGCCGCCCGAGAGGTGGGCTACCATGTGCGGTGGCGGCACGACGGTGAGCCGCACGTCGCGGTCGGGATCGATCCCGCCGGACGCCAGCCACAGGCGCAGCAGGTGATTGTGCGTGGAATAGGTGAAGACCGACGCGAGCGTGACGAGCGGGCGGCCGTCCCGGGCGCGGCGTGCGACCACCGTGGCCAGCGCGCGCACGTCGAGCGGCGCACCGGCCGGCAGGTTGTCGCCCACGAATTCGGGGGCGGCTTCCTCGATCTCCCGCCACAACCCGTTCGACAGCGTGATCGAGTTGCCGTTGAGATGCAGCGTCATCGCCGCGATCATCGGAACGTTGACGCTGTCGATGCCGAGCGTGGTGGCGAGCGGCATGGGCGAGAGCATGTGGGCCGCGTCGAGCAGCCCGACCGCGAGCTTGTCGCGGATGTTCGACCAGGAGACCTCACGGCGCAGCTCGACCTCGAGCCCGTGGCGCTCGTAGAGGCCCAGCACCTCCGCGAACAGCAGGGGCGCGCAGTCGATGAGGGGAATGAACCCCACCGTCACCTTCGGTCGCTCGACGTGTCCCACGACGCTCAACTCCAAAAAAAACGTCCCAGACGGCCGCATGTTTGCGACCGTGTGGGACGTCATTGTCCGGAAGGGCAGACCGCCATTGGCCTGCCCGAAAATTCAGGAGCCGCCCATCATTGGGCGCCTCGCCCATAGTGCAGCAGGAAATATGCCAAGCGTCACAGGCGCCGCCGCAATTCGATAAATGGCTGATTCGTCTACGGAAGTGCCGTCAACACCGAGGATGGCCTCCTCATCGACGTGTCAGTGTCTGCTTACGAATCCGGCAGGGTCGCCAATGAGGCAGGCACTTCGCCTGGTCAGAACTTGAGCGCCTTCGCATAGGTCAGGAGATCCTGCGCCACCTCGCCGATGCGCTTGTTCTGGTCCATGGCGAGCTTGCGCAGCAGCTTGTACGCCGCTTCCTCGCTTATTCCCTTCTGCTCCATCAGCAGGCCCTTGGCGCGATCGACCGTCTTGCGCTCGACCAGCGACAGGCGGGCGCGCTCCAGTTCCTCGCGCATCGAGTGATAGCGATTGAAGTGCGCGACCGCGACATCGACGACCGGTTGCACGCGATCCTGCGTCAGGCCCTTCACGACATAGGCCGAGACGCCGGCCTCCATCCCGGCGGCGATCGTCGCGGGGTCGGATCGGTCGGCGAAGAGTGCGATCGGCCGCGGTTGCTGCTCGGTGGTGCGCCGCAGATCCTCGATCGCGTCGCGGCCGGGACTGTCGATGCTGATCACGATGACGTCGGGCTGCAGGACGCTGACCCTCGTCGCAAGGTCGTAGGTGCCGTCGAGGCGCGCCAGCAGCACGTAGCCAGCATCGCGCAATCCCGACTCCACGATCTCGGCGCGGGCGGGATTGTCGTCGATCAGCACCACGGATAGCGGTTTAGACACGGGCGGCGGCTACAACTCTCTTCAAGCCGCGGGGCGCAACTTCCGTGCCACCGACGTTACGGCGCCGACTCGACCAGCTTTCCGTCCGCCCACCGCCCCGGGCTCGTCTTGCCGTCGGCATCGGTGACCTGGCCGTAGCCGTTGCGCTGTCCACCGCGAAAGCCGCCCTCGTAGCGTTCGCGGTCGCCGATCCGTTCGACGCCCGGCCCGTCAAGCAGGTCGCCGTGAAACTCGCCAGCCTGCACGACGTTCGGGTCGGCGAGCGTGCGCCGGACCGCAAGGCCTTCGAGACGGCCGCCGACGAAGTTGCCTTCCGACCGCTCGGCGCCGGGCTTCTCGCGAAGACCGAGTCCGGTCGACTTGCCTTCCTTCCACTGTCCGCCGTAGCGCGTATCGTCGGAGAGCCGCACCGTGCCGAGACCGTTCATCAGGTCCGCGCTCCAGTCCCCGGCCTGGCGCTCGCCATTGCCCAGCTCGGCAACGCCCAACCCCTGGCGCTTGCCGTCGGTGACCTGGCCGATGTAGCTCGCGCCACCGCCATAGGTGAGCCGCTCACTGTTCTCCAGATCGGGACGCGCGGCCCGCGCCGCCACGATGCGCGCCTCGCCCGCCATGGCGCGTGCCGCCCGCGCTGCTTCCTCGGCGCGCTCGGCCATCGCCCGCGCGTCCGTCGCGGCGCGCTGCGCCTGATCGGTCAGCGCCTTCTGTGCAGATGTGTCGGGCGCCGTGACCGGCGGTCTGGCCGGCGCTGGCGTCGAGGCGGCTGACGGAACCGGCGACGAGGTCGGGGCCGCCCGCGACGGCTCCGCCGGCCCGGCGATCGGAACCGGCGACGGCAGGCTCGCCTGCGTCTCGACGCCGGGCGTGCCGAGAAGGCGCTCGCGAATCTGCGGCGCGTACTTCCAGGTCGCGACGGCAACAAGCACCAACAGCACGATCGGCAGACGCCGGCGGAAGAAGCCTTTGCGCCGCGAGACAGGCGGCTCGGAGTTGATCTCCTCGGTTGCCGCCCGACTCGCCCCGCCGAGACGCGGCCCGGAGGCGACGGATGCCGGCGCGGGCTCCATCATCATGCGTTGCGTCGGCGCATCCTCGGCACGCGGCAGCGCGCCGCCGAACAGCGTTCGCCACTCGGCGATGGACTGAGGCCGCAGCTCGGGCGCGAAGGTCAGGCCGCGATCGATCGCAGACAACATCGAGGGATCGAAGCGATCGGCATGGGTCACTGCGAGCGGCCGGTAGGGATCGGTCCCGACGCGGCTCACCGCCTCGGGCGGCGGGGAACCCGTGATCGTGTGATGCAGCACCGCTGCCGTCGCATAGATGTCGGTCCACGGCCCCTGCTTGCCGTCCATCGCGTATTGCTCGATCGGCGCATATTGCGGCGTCAGGATGCTGGTCAGGGTGCGCGTGCGCCCGCCCATCGCCTGTCGCGCCGCACCGAAGTCGATCAGGATGGGCACGCCGTCGCGCCGCACGATCACGTTCGACGGCTTGATGTCGCGGTGCAGGAAGCCCTGGGCGTGGACGGCGCCGAGGCCGCTCAACATGCCTTCGGCCAGGCGCCGGATCTCGTCGGGCTGCAGGCGACGGCCCGGCTGGCGCAGGAGCTGCGCGACGCTGTGGCCGTCCTCGAATTCCATGACCGTATAGGCCGTGCCGTTGGCCTCGAAGTAACGCAGCACCGGCACGATGTGGACATGACGGAACCGCGCCAGCGCCCGCGCCTCGTCGAGGAAGCGCTCCCGGCCCCAGGTGAAATCGTCGGCGAAGCGCGAGCCGC
>JBILYJ010000108.1:0-12980 GCA_044377795.1 Reyranella sp.
CCGCGCTCGACCATGTGCTTGGCGGCTGCACGGAATGTGAAGAAAACGCCGTCGAGGTTGATCTGCAGCACGCGGCGCCATTCTGCGTAGTCCATCTCGAGGATGGAGCCCTTGCCGCGGCCCGAGACGCCGGCATTGGCGACGCAATTGTCGACATGGCCCATCACCTTCACCGTCTCGGCGAAGGCGGCCTCGACCTGCTTCTCGTCGCCGACATCGACGATCTGGGCGTGGACCTTGCCGCCATGCTTCTTGAGCTGCTCGACGGCCGCGTCGTTCTTCTCCTTGCGCGTCCCCCAGATGCAGACGCCGGCGCCCGCCTGGGCCATCGCGTCGGCCATGCCGAGGCCAATGCCGCCGTTACCGCCGGTCACCAGCGCGACCTTGCCCGTCAGATCGAAGCCCTTGTAGGCCATGCGTTTCTCCCAAACCAAAACCGGGCGGGATCAAAGCCCGCCCGGTCTCTATCGTCAATTGATCTTGAATCTCAGGGCGTCGTCGACTCCGGCGGCCATGCTCCCGCATAGGGCTTGCGTAGCGCCCGTTCGACCATGTCGAGGCGATCCTGGCCGTAGAACATGTCGCCATCGACGAAATAGGTCGGGGAGCCGAATACCGAGCGGCGGATCGCCTCGTCCGTATTGGCCTGGTAGATCGTCTTTACCTCGGGCGAGAGGGCAAGATCGAGCAGCGGCATTGGATCGATACCTGCACCTCGTCCGATCGCCGCCAGGGTGTTGCGGTCGGCAAGATCGGCATCGTCCCGCCAATGCGCTTCCAGCATCGCATGTGCCAGCCCATCGATCTCGATGCCGCGCACCAGCCCCGCGATCAGCATGCAGTTGGGCAGCGTGATGTCGTTGGCGTGATGGGTGGGTATCCGGCCCAGCCACGGCGCGCCGCGCTCCTCGCTCCAGCGCTCGATCTCGCGGCCGAAGTAATATGCAGCGTGCGCCCTGGTGCGACGGCCGAAAGGGACGGCACCGCCTTCAGCCACGACGCGACGCAGGTCCACTGGCCTGTGTGCGATCCGTCGGCCGGCCGCCGTGACAATCGCCCTGAAGCGCTCGGAACCGAGATAGGCGAACGCGGAATGCGCCGCGTAGAAATACTCGACTTCCTTCACGCTCTCTCCTCAAGGCTGCCGGGGCATCCTAGCGGGAGAGAGCGGACGGAACGAAGGGTTCAATTCAAGCGGTCCGTTTCGACCAGCACAATCTCGGCATCCTCCAGCGCGACGATCTCGATCTCGTCCTGGTCAACGACGGCCACGCCATCGCGGGCATTCGCCGTCACCACCTTGCCGTCACTGCCGCGGATCTCGATCCGACCCTTGGCTGGCACGAGATAGGTCGGCTTGCCGTTCAGCTTCTGGCGGATCGACTGGCCCGCCTTCACCGTGCCGGCGATCAGCGAGCCGTCGGCATAGAGCGGGATCGCCCCGTCATCGCCGCGGCCCGAGGCCAGCGGCACGAGCTTGCCGTCGCGCGCGTCGGCGGGGAACTGCACGGTCTCCCAGCGCGCCGGCACACCCTGCTTGTTGGGAATGATCCAGATCTGGAACAGCTCGGTCTCTGCCTGCTCCATGTTGTACTCGGCGTGCTGGATGCCGTTGCCCGCGCTCATCACCTGGATCTGGCCCGCCTCGGTCCGCCCCTCGTTGCCGAGATGGTCCTTGTGCGTGATCGCGCCCTTGATGACGTAGGTCACGATTTCCATGTCGCGGTGAGGATGCGGCGGGAAGCCCGACTGCGGCGCGATCCGGTCGTTGTTCCAGACTCGCAGGGCACCCCAGTGGACGCGGTCCTGGTTGCGGTAGTCGGCGAAGCTGAAGTGGAAGTTCGCCTTGAGCCAGCCGTGGTCCGACTTGCCCAATTTCTCGAAGGGTCTGAGCTCGATCATGGTGTTCTCCTTGCTGGCCCCAAAAATGGCGCAACAGCGAGGGGGATCAAGTTTCTACATGGTAACGGTGGGCTGAGCGGAGTTCAGCCCAAGGAGCGGCAGGACATTGCCTTGGGCAATGTCCGAGAGCGCCGAGGAAGAACGATCACCGGAATCTCATGACCCCATCGCCCTCGTATGACGAGGGCACTTCCCCTTTGCGGACTCCGCAAAAGGGGAACAGACCGATCACACTATCTTCCTTCCCGCCACCAGGCGCTGGCGATGGCCATCAGGAAGGCCAGCGCCACCAGGATGCCGGGCAGCAGCGGCAGCTGGTTGATGCCGGCGACCGTGTAGCCCTCGTTGCGGCGCAGGCCGATCCAGTCGGAACCGCCGGCGGCGCGGCCGGGGCGGACGGTGCGGATGTCCGGGTCCGACTGGTCGGCCAGCCACATCAGGGCGCCGCCCGTGCCGTCGACCAGCGGCTTCAGCTTTGCGTCGGTCGCGCGCACGTCGGAAAATTCCAGCGGATCGGGGCTGCCGACGGCGGCGACGGCGCGCAGCGTGCCGTCGTCGAAGCGGTAGAGGCCGGGCTTGTCGACGTCGACCACGGCGACGCCGAGACCCGGTGCGGTCTGGCGCAGGTCGAGCGTGCGGGTGGCGCCGCCCGGCGAGGTCATCGTGACCTGCGGGAAGGTGGTGGCCAGCGTGCGGCGGGCGATCTCGATGCGGCCGCCGACGGCGGTGGCGCGCAGCGCCTCTTCCTCGAGATCGGGCTCCTTCATCAGCCAGTGCGCGACGCGGCGCACCAGCTCGGGCTGCGGCCCGCCGCCGTCGATGCCGCGGTTCCAAAGCCAGAGATGATCGGACAGTAGCTGCGCCACGCGGCCCTCGCCGACCCGGTCGAGGATCACCAGCGGCTTCTCGTCGGCGCCGGCCAGCACGGCATTGCCGCGCTCGGTGCGCGACGTGATCAGGCGGAACCAGCGGCCCCACTCCGGCTCCTTGTTGGGATCGCCGGCCTGCGGCAGGTTCGCCGTCACCGGATGGCGCTGGCCGATCTCGGTGACCTTGGGCTTGAAGCCGGTCTCGACGACGTCGCCCGTCGGGGCGCCGGGCAGGATGGCGCCGAGCGGCGTGCGATAGAGCGAGCGCTGCGTGGCGAACACCGGGCCGACCGAGACGAGCAGCGCACCGCCGCCCTTCACGTACTCTGTGATGTTGCGGAAATAGTCGCGCGTGATCAGGTTCCCCGACTCGTAGCGGTCGAAGATGATCAGGTCGAATTCCTTCAGCTTCTGCTCGAACAGCTCGCGCATCGGGAAGACGATCAGCGACAGTTCGCGGACCGGCGTGAAATCGTCCTTCTGCGGCGTGCGCAGGATGGTGAAGTGCACGAGATCGACCGCGGGATCGCTCTTCAGCAGGTTCCGCCACGCCCGCTCGCCCTGGTAGGGCTCGCCCGAGACCAGCAGCACGCGCAGCCGGTCGCGCACGCCGTTGATGGTGAAGAGCGCGCGGTTGTTGTCGAGGGTGAGTTCGCTGGGGCCCGGCCCGACTTCCAGCTCGACGACGTTGGCGCCGGGATTGCCGACCGTGATGGGCAGCTCGACCGAGCGGCCGACCGGCACGTCGATGCGCTTCACGACCTCGCCGCCGACCGACAGGGTCACCGGTGCGGTGCCGCCCGCGGGATCGTCGATCCGGAACTTGGTCGTCACTTCGCGGCCGACCACGCCGTAGCGCGGCGACTGCTCGAGTACGATCAGCCGGTCGCGCTCGTTCTTGCGGCCCGCGATCAGCGCGTGCACCGGCGCGCCGCCCAGTTCCGGCGGCACACCGGCCGGCACGTCATGGACCTGGCCGTCGCTCAGCAGCACCACGCCCGCCAGGCGTTCCTGCGGAATCTCGATCAGCGCCGAGCGCATCGCGTCGATCAGGCGCGTGCCGCCCGGCCGTTCGCTGCCGAGCTGGATCTGGGACGGCGGCAGCACGACCTCGCGCACTTCGAGCCCGTCCTGCTGGCCGAGCTTGCGCTTCAGGCTCTCGCGCGCGGCCTGGACCTGCTGGCGCCGCTCGCCGATCGCCATGGAATCGCTGTCGTCGACGACGACGAGGGCCACGTCGGCGATGGGCTTGCGCTGCTCCTCGATCAGGGAGGGATTGGCCAGCGCCGCCAGCACGACGACGAGCGAAGCCAGCCGCCAGATCGTGCCGCGGGCGCCGGCACGCAGGCCGAGCAGCACCAGCACCAGGGCAACCGCGCCCAGCACGGCCAGCACAGTCCACGGCAGCAGCGGATCGAAGGCGACCGAGACGGCCGATGTCATGTTCATCGCCTCAACCTCTGCATGATGTCCTGCAGGTGAACCTGGTCGTCCTTGTAGTTGCCGGTCAGCGCATGCATCACGAGGTTGACGCCGAAACGATAGGACATCTCGCGCTGTGTCTCGCCGCCCGGCGTCACCGGCATCAGGCCGCGGCCCCGCTGGTCGACGGCCCAGGCGCCGGCATAGTCGTTGGAGCCGATCAGGATGGTCGTCACGCCGTCATTGACGCGGCCGGTCCCCGACTCGATCCAGAGCTTTCCGCCCTGCCAGCGGCCGGGCATGTCCGACAGGAGATAGAAGGCCTTGCTGAGCACGTGGTTGGGCGGCATGGCGACCAGCGGCGGCGTCTCGACGCCGGCCAGCAGGCGCTTGAGGTCGGGATTGCCGCCGGCCGGACGGTCGAAACTCATCTGCTGGTCGCGCGTGTCGATGAAGATGATGCCGCCGGTCCGCAGGTAGCGGTCGAGCGCGGCCTGGGCGCGCGGCGACAGGGCCGGCTGGGTCGAGGTCACGGGCCAGTAGATCAGCGGATAGAGGCGCGGCTCGTCGCGCTCGAGATCGAGGCCGACCGGATCGGCGGGCTCGACCGAGGTGCGGCTGCGCAGGATTTCGCTCAACCCTTCGAGGCCGGCCTTGCTGATGTCGTCGACTTCCTTGTCGCCGGTGACGATGTAGGCGAGGCGGATGTCGAGCGAGCCCTTCAGCGCCTGCTCGTCGGTGAGCGGCGGCGGACCCGGCCGCGCCGGTGCGGTTGCCGCCGAGCCGGGCTGTGGCGGCGGCTGCTGCTGCGCCTGCAGGTCGGGGGCGCCGGTGAAGGCCAGGGCCGCGAGCAGCACGGCGGCCGGGGCGACGCGCCCGAACCGGACGGCCTTGGGCAGCAGGCCGCGCAGCCACAGGGAGATCAGCAGGTCGGCCAGCAGCAGCAGGAGCGCGGCCAGCAGGAACCATTTCGACAGGTCGGTCTCGCCGGCCTCGGAGAGCCGGTCGGTCGCCACGCCGCTCGGCAGCACCAGCGGCTTGGGCGCCGCGATGCGGCCGCCGATGTTGAAGGCGACCTGGGCGTTCTCGTCGCCATACAGGCCCGGCGGGGAAGAGGGCCGGGGCTGGAAGGTCTCGGCGGCATCGGCCGGCAGCATCTGGAGGCCGGCGGGCGGGGCGCCGAGGCGGCCGAAGCCGTCGAGGGTACGCCAAGGCTTCAGCGCCTTGTTGACGCCGTCGCCGGCGACGCCACGCGAGAGCGTGACCAGCCGTTGCAGCATGTTCACGAACAGGCCCGACAGGGACAGGTTGCTCCAGCCGGTATTGGCGGTGGTGTGGATCAGCACGAGATAACCCTGGCCGCGCTTCTCGGCGGTGACCAGCGGCGTGCCGTCGGCCAGACGCGCCCAGGTCTTGTCAGCGAGGTCGGGGGTCGGTTCCGCTAGCACCTGCTGGGAGATGCGTACGTCCTTCGGGACCGGGATGCCGAGGAAGGGGCTGTTGGGCGGGAACTCTGCCAGCGCGCTCGGCTGGCCCCAGCTCATGATGCCGCCCAGCGCACGGTCGCCCAGGCGCAGCTTCGTCGGTACGAGCGTGTCGGCACCGGCCGCCAGGTTGGGGCCGGCGAAGCGCACGGCGATGCCGCCGCGCTCGATCCACTTGGCGATCTCCTCGCGGTCGTTGGCCGATGGGGCGGCGCCGTCCGGGATCAGCAGCACGGCGGTGTTGCGCGTCAGCACCGCTTCGCGGTCGCCGATGCTCAGGCTCACATAGGGATCCAGCGCGCGCTCGAGGAAGTAGATCTCCTGCAGCAGCGGCTGGTTGCCCGCCGTGGCGCGCTCGCCGAGGATCGCGACCGGGCGGCGGCGATGGCGCTCGTCGAGCAGGATGGTGCTGCCGGCGCCGCCCTGGGCCTCGATGTCGAGACGGGCCATGCGGTTGCGCAGCTCGGCCGGGATGGAGAGCATGCCTTCGCCCTGTGTGGCGGTGGCGGCGAAGTTGAGATCGATGCGGGCCACGACGCGGCCCTGCTCGTCGGAGGCCTGGACCGCGGCCTTGCGCGGACCGTCGGCCGCGGGACGCAGCGCCCGAACCTTGAGGTCGCGGCCATCGGCGGCCGGCGGCAGCAGCAGCAGCGGCGTCGTCGCCTGGTCGGGCAGCAGCACCTGCAAGCCGTCGAAGCGGCGCAGGCGCTCGGCGAGACGCGTGGCGCCTTCGTCCTCGAGACCGTCGCTCAGCCAGACCGCATAGGCGCCGGCGTCGAGTTGCATCTGGTCGATGGCGGCTGCCGCCGCCGCGCGATCGGTCGGCCAGGGCTTGGGCCGGAAGGCGCGCAGCAGGGTCCGGGCCTCGTCGGGACGCATCGCGCCGCGACGGGTTGCCGGCGCATCGAGCGGCGCCGGCGCGGTGCCGACCAGCACGACGGGACGATTGGCGCGTTCGGCGCGCTGGATCAGCCGCTCGGCATGGGCCGTGCGCGTCGCCCACCCGGGCGCGCTCGACCAGCCGTCGTCGATCACCAGCACAAGCGGACCGCGGCCCGGCAGCTCGGCCTGCGGGTTCAGGAGCGGGCGCGCGACCGCCAGGATCAGCGCCGTCGCCAGCAGGAGTCGCAGCAGCAGGAGCCACCACGGCATCTTCATCGGCGTCTGCTCGGGCGGCTCCAGCCCGACCAGCAGCCGGATCGCCGGGAAGCGCACGAGTTTGGGCAGCGGCGGGATCAGCCGCAGCAGGAAATAGATCGCCGGCAGGGCCACCAGCAGGGCCAGCATGCCGGGGGCAGCGAAGGCGAATGCGCCGAGACTCAGCATGCGGTCAGGCCAGGTTCAGCCGGCCCATGTCGGCCATGGCGAGGTAAAGCGACAGGAGCACGGTCTGGGGCGACCGGTCGGTGCGATGGAGATGCACGGTCCAGTTGGCGGGCCGCGCGAGACGCTGCAGCCCTTCCTTCTGGGCCGCGAGACGGGCGCTGTAGGCCGAGCGGACGGCTTCGACCCTGCGGATCGTGTGCTGGCCTTCGGCTTCGAGGCCCTCGAACTTCACATGACCGTCGAACGGCAGCTCTTCCTCGGCGGGGTCGAGTATCTGCACGAGATGGCCGCGCACGCCGACGCTGGCGTAGTAGCGGATGATCTCCTCGATCTTTTCCAGCGGATCGAGCCAGTCGGACACGAGCACGATCGTGCCATGCGCGGGCAGCGGTACCATCGGCGGCAGGCTGGCGGGCGTGCGGGTCGTGTCGCGCGACTCGTCGAGCAGGGTCTCCGCGACGCGGCGCACGGCGACGCGGCCGGAGGCGGGGCGCATGCCGCCGCCCAGGACGGCGACGCGCTCGCCGGCATCGGCCAGCAGGCTGGCCACCGCCAGCGTGATCAGCTCGGCGCGTACCGCCTTGGTGTCGGCGTTCTTCAGCGACGCGTATTGCATCGAGGGCGAGGCGTCACGCCACAGCCAGATGCTGGCGGCGGCCTCCCACTCGGTCTCGCGCACGAACAGATGGCGGCTGCGCGCGCTCTGGCGCCAGTCGATCTGGGTCGCGCTGTCGCCGTCGCGATAGGGCCGGTACTGCCAGAAGGCATCGCCTTGGCCGACGCGGCGACGGCCGTGCACGCCTTGGATGACGGTCGCGGCCACGCGATCGGCAGCCACCATCAGGGCGGGCAGCGTGCCGGCGAGTTCGAGCGATCGATGAAGGGTTGAAGGCGCAGCCATGAACTCCCGCAGTGCAATGCCTAGGCCAGACGATTACCCGAGGCGGGCGCACATCTGGGCGATGACGGACTCGACGGTTACGCCTTCGGCGCGGGCGGAGAAGTTGACGGCCATGCGATGACGAAGGATCGGACCGGCGAGCGCCACGACATCGTCGACCGACGGCGCGAGCCGGCCCTGGATGATGGCGCGGGCGCGGCAGGCCAGCATGAAGGCCTGGCTGGCGCGCGGGCCGGGACCCCAGGCGACGCGCTGGCGCACGACATCGAGGTCGGTGTGCTCGGGACGGCCGGCGCGCACGAGCTTCAGGATGGCGTCGACGACGCTCTCGCCGATCGGCAGGCGACGCACCAGGGCCTGGGCAGCGATCAGGTCGCCCGGCGAAAGGGCCTGCGTGGCGACGGCCTGCTCGGCGCCGGTCGTGCCGATCATGATCTGCCGTTCGGCCTCCTCGTCGGGGTAGCCGACATCGACCTGCAGCAGGAAGCGGTCGAGCTGCGCTTCCGGCAGCGGGTAGGTGCCTTCCTGTTCCAGCGGATTCTGGGTCGCCAGCACGTGGAACGGCGTCGGCAGGTCGTAGCGCTTGCCGGCCACCGTCACGTGCCGCTCCTGCATCGACTGCAGCAGGGCGGACTGGGTGCGCGGGCTGGCGCGGTTGATTTCGTCGGCCATCAGCAGCTGGGCGAAGACCGGACCCTGCAGGAAGCGGAAGGAGCGGCGGCCGCCTTCGCCTTCCTCGAGGATTTCCGAGCCCAGGATGTCGGCCGGCATCAGGTCGGGCGTGAACTGGATGCGCTTGGCTTCCATCCCGAGCACGACGCCCAGCGTGTCGACCAGTTTGGTCTTGGCGAGACCCGGAACGCCGATCAGGAGAAGATGGCCGCCGGACAGGAGAGCAACCAGCGTTTGATCGATCACGTCCTGCTGGCCATATATGACCTTGCCGATGGAAGTGCGGGCGGTGCGAAGTTGCCCTCCCAGCCTTTCGATGTCGGCGAGGGCGGCCTGCGCGTCGGCGTCGGTTGCGGTCGATGTATCGGGGGCCACCAGGGCGCTCCTGTCGTCGAGGGAATATGTTTGAGGGAAGCCCAGAATTGAGGCCGGAACAAGGGCATGACGGTTGACGAAATTGTGCGGAGGGTGGCCGAGCGCAGCAGGCGTTTGGCATCCGGATTGCGCGTGGCATCGCCGCCGATCGGCAGTGACTTCTCACTGAACGGTGTCGGGGCCATGCCCGAAGTATGGCGTCCTGCGTCCGTGCTCATGCCGTTGATCCGGCGCGAGACGGGAATCACGGTCCTGCTGACGCAGCGCACCGAGGACATGCCGAGCCATGCGGGGCAGATCGCCTTTCCCGGCGGTCGCCGGCAGGCCGAGGACATCGACGCGACAGCGACGGCGCTGCGTGAAACCGAGGAAGAAGTCGGCCTGACCCGCGACTTCATCGACGTCGTGGGATCGCTCGACCTCTACAGGACGGGTACCGGCTACCAGATCACGCCGATCGTGGGCATCGTCACCCCCGGCTTCACGACGCGTGCAGATCCGCGCGAGGTCGCCGACGTCTTCGAGGTGCCGCTCGACCATTTTCTCGACCAGCGCAATCACCGCATCGACAGCAGGGTCTGGCAGGGGCGCGAACGGCGCTACTACGCCATGCCGTACGGCGAGCGCTACATCTGGGGCGCCACGGCGGGTATGCTGAAGAACCTTCACTTCATTCTGACCGCCGGCGACTGACGCGGGCCGGGAGCCTCCATGCGCGTCGTCCTTCTCATCCTCGTTCTCGTGCTGGCGCCCTTCTGCGCCTTCTTCCTCTGGGCGTGGGCGGTGAAGATCAAGCAGGAGAGCAAGATCGCCGGCACGCTGCCATCGTGGCAGGACATGCCGATGACCTGGCTCGGCATCGCGGGCTTCGCCTGCGCGATCGTGGGCTTCATCGTCATGTTCTTCACCCAGGATCAGGGCTACGGCGGACTCTTCGCGTCATGAAGCCCGTCGGTCGCCTGGAAGTGCCGCCGTGGTCGAACGATGCGGCGGTCAACAGGTTGTTCGATGTCCTCGGCCGTGCGGGCATTACGGCGCGCTTCGTCGGTGGCTGGGTGCGTGACGCGGTGCTGGGAGAGACGATCCTGAGCAGGGAGCCGGACCTCGCCGTCGACAAGTCGCCCGAGACCGTGATGCTCGCCCTCAAGGTGGACCGGATCAAGGTGGTGCCGACGGGCCTGAAGCACGGCACGGTGACGGCGGTCATCGACGCGCGGCCCCTGGAGCTCACGACGTTGCGCCGCGACGTCGAGACCGACGGGCGGCATGCGGTGGTGGCCTTCACCGACGACTGGCTCGAGGATGCGAGCCGGCGCGACTTCACCTTCAACGCGCTCTATGCCGATCTCGACGGCACGCTCTACGATCCGTTCGACGGCCGGACCGACCTCGCCGAAGCGCGCGTGCGCTTCATCGGCGATCCCGACCTGCGCATCGCCGAGGACCGGCTGCGCATCCTGCGTTTTTTTCGCTTCCATGCCTGGTACGGGCGGCCGCCGTTCGATTCGGCGGGCTTCGAAGCCTGCCGCCGCAATGCCGGCAGCCTGCGCGGCCTCTCGGGGGAGCGCGTGCGCAAGGAACTGCTGCGCCTGCTCGAAGCGCCGGCGCCGGCCGACACGATCGCCGCGATGCGCGAAGCCGCCATCCTCGATCACTGGCTGCCCGAGTGCGACGGCACGGCGCGGCTGCATGCGCTGATCGCGCGCGAGGACAGGCCCGATCCCGTCCGTCGTCTCGCATCGATCCTCGCGGCCGATGCGGACGCCACGGTGATCGGCAAGCGGTTGAGGCTGTCGACGCAGGAAGCCCTGCGGCTCGAGGTCATGCTGGCGGCCGAACCGGTCATCGAGGTGGCCGCCGGTCCGAAAGCGTGGCGTGAGCAGATCTATGCGCTGGGCGGCAATCTCTACGCCGATCGTCTGCTGCTCGCGACCGAAGCGCCGGGCGACTGGCGCGCGGCGCTCGCTATGGCTCGCACGTGGGCGCCGCCCGAATTGCCGGTGAGCGGCAGCGATGCGCTGAAGCTCGGCCTGAAGCCCGGTCCCAGGGTCGGCGCCTTGATCGAGGCGGTCGAACGCTGGTGGATCGACGGTGACTTCGCGTCGGATCGGGCGGCCTGCCTGGCCGAGCTCGAGAAGCAGGTACGCGCATCGTGATCCGGCCGGGACTCGTCTTCGCGCTGTGGTGCGCGATTGCGGCCGTCGTCGTGATGAACGACCTGGTGGGCGACACCTGGATCGCGGCCAACCTCTCGGTGCGTGCGGTCGAATGGTACAAGGCGCTGGTGCCGATTCCCTACGTCGTGATGGTGGCGATCATCCATGCGCGGCGCACGACCGGCAGCCAGTGGCTCGAGGCGGCGTTGCTGGCGGCGCTGCTGTGGCCGACCTCGACGATGCTGGCGAGCTTCACCTATGCGCGCGTGACCTACGAGGAAGGTGCGGAAGCCTTCTTCGATCGTCTCGGTTTCTGGTGGGGCGCACCCTATCCGCTGCTGGTGCTCGTGCTGTTCGCGGCGCCGTTGCTGGCGGGTTGGGCGCTGGCCAGGCATCGATGAGCCGAGGATGAGCCCGGCATGAGCATCGTCTCGCGGCTCTGCATCTCGGGCTATCGCTCGCTGCGCGACGTCAGGCTCGAAGTCGAGCCGCTCACGGTCATCACCGGCGCCAACGGCAGCGGCAAGTCGAGCCTCTATCGCGCCTTGCGGCTGCTGGCCGATGTCGCGCAGGGACGGATCATCCCGTCGCTGGCGCAGGAAGGCGGCATCTCCTCCGTGCTGTGGGCCGGCCCCGAACAGTTCTCGCGTGGCATGAAGCGGGGCGAGCAGGCGGTGCAGGGCACCGTGCGCAAGGCGCCGGTCAGCCTGAAGCTGGGCTTCTCGTCCGAATCCTACGGCTATGCGATCGATCTCGGCCTGCCGATCCCGGGCGGGATGTTCGGCCGCGATCCGGTGATCAAGACCGAGGCGCTGTGGACCGGGCTCGTGCTCCAGCGCGCCAATGCCTTCGCCGAACGGCACGGCCCTTCGGTAACCTTGCGCGACCGCAACGGCCAGCGCCGGCAGGCCCATACGCACCTGCAGGCCTTCGACAGCATGCTGACCCACTGCGCCAACCCCGAGGACGGCGCCGAGCTGCTGTCGTTGCGCGAGCAGCTGCGCGACTGGCGCTTCTACGACCACTTCCGCACCGACGGCGAGGCGCCGGCCCGCCGCCGCCAGGTCGGCACCCGCACGCCGGTGCTCGCGGGCGATGGCGCGGATCTCGCCGCCGCCATCGCCACGATCCAGGAGATCGGCATCGAGGGGCAGCTCGAGGCCGCCGTCGCCGACGCCTTTCCCGGCGGCTCGCTCGATGTCGCGGTGAGCGACGGCTACTTCGAGGTCGAGATGCTGCAGCACGGGCTGCTGCGGCCATTGAAGGCCACGGAGCTGTCCGACGGCACGCTGCGCTATCTCCTGCTGGTGGCCGCGCTGTTGTCGCCGCGGCCGCCGTCGCTGATGATCCTGAACGAGCCCGAGACCAGCCTGCATCCCGACCTGCTGGCGCCGCTCGCCCGCCTCATCGCGGGCGCGGCGAAACGCTCGCAGATCATCGTGGTGTCCCACGCCGAGCACCTGGTCTCGGCCCTGGCGAAGGCCGGCGGACGGCGCATCACGCTGGCCAAGGAACTGGGAGAGACGGTCGCCGAGGGCGAGGAGCGCCCGATGTGGAACTGGCCGAGCCGGTAATCCCGTCGTCCCGACCGCAGCGGCCCCTCGGAAGCCCACGGGCAGGCTCCGTCGCGTCGTTGGCATGGGCTTTTCAAAGGGACCGACGAGCAACTTTGACCCGCCTCGAGTTCATCCACGCCCACCCTCATCCTGAGAGGCTGGCCGGAAATGAATTGAATCGATTCAAGCACTTATACCAACGGCCCTAAGCACTGACCTTGGCCCAGTTTCGGTTTGTGATCGAGGCGACGGCGGCTGGGTCGTTGGCGAAGAAGCTCCACGCGTTGCAGCAGGCCTCGACGATGTCGTCGTAGGTT
>JBILYJ010000579.1:0-3362 GCA_044377795.1 Reyranella sp.
ATGCGGTCATTCCCGACCGGATCGAGACCGGCACCTACGCCATGGCCGTCGCCATGACGGCGGGTGACGTCGAGCTGATCGGCGGCCGGGTCGAGCTGATCGACACGGTGGCCGCCAGCCTGCGCACCGCCGGCGTCACGCTCGAGGACACCGAGCACGGCATGCGGGTCCACCGGACCAACGGCGCGCTGCACGGCGTCGACGTGATGACGGAGCCGTTCCCGGGCTTCCCGACGGATCTGCAGGCGCAGATGATGGCGCTGATGACGCGGGCCGAGGGCGCCTCGATGATCACCGAGACCATCTTCGAGAGCCGCTTCATGCACGTGCCGGAACTGGCGCGCATGGGCGCCAACGTCACCATCCATCATCAGTCGGCGCTGGTGCGCGGCGTGCCGAAGCTGCGCGGCGCCGAAGTGATGGCGACCGACCTGCGCGCCTCGGTGTCGCTCGCCATTGCGGCCCTGTCGGCCGAGGGCGACACGATGTTGCATCGCGTCTACCATCTCGACCGCGGCTTCGAGCGGCTGGAAGAGAAGCTCAGAGCCTGCGGTGCCGACATCGAGCGGCTGAAGGGCTAGGACGGATGACGGCCAAGCTGAAACTGTCCGCGCTCGATGCCGACGACCTGGCCATCGTTTCCGCCGCCGTCCAGGACGCGCTGGTGGCGGTCCGCGACTGCGCCTTCCTGAAGGACGAGAGCCGCTTCGTCCTGCTGCTCAACCGGTTTCGGTGGGAAGCCGATCCGGGGCAGGGGATCGGCCATACCCGGACCCATTCCGCCCTCGTTTTCAACGAGGTCACGGGCGTGCGGCACCATGACATCCCCACGGCCGAGCCCGACCGGATGCTGGAATTGCTCGCGGTGGTGCTGGAGAACGACCATTCAGTCCTGCTGCGCTTTTCGGCGGGGCGGGCCATCCGGCTGGAAATCGGCCGGCTCGCATGCCATTTGGGGGACGTTGGGGAGCCTTGGCCCACCCCGTGGAAGCCCGCCCACCCGGTCGAATAGCCTTTCCGGCTCCGATCAGGGGCGGGCTTCGTTACTGGAGACAAGTCGTGTCGAGCGACGCTAACGAGAAACTCATTCTGGCGCTGCCCAAGGGCCGAATCCTCAAGGAGGCCGGCCCCGTCTTCGCGGCTGCCGGCATCGTGCCGGAAGCGGCCTTCGCCGACCCCGATGCCCGCCAGCTCCGCTTCGCGACGAACCATCCCGACATCGACATCATCCGCGTCCGCTCCTTCGACGTGGCGACCTTCGTGGCCTTCGGCGCGGCGCATCTCGGGATCGCCGGCGCCGACGTGCTGATGGAGTTCGACTACCCGGAGATCTACGCCCCGATCGATCTCGGCATCGGCAGGTGCCGGCTTGCCGTCGCCGAGCCGGTCGAGATGGCAGGCAGGGACGATCCGCGTCGCTGGAGCCACGTCCGCATTGCCACCAAGTATCCCGAGGTCACGCGCCGGCACTTCGCCGCGCGCGGCGTGCAGGCGGAGTGCGTCAAGCTGTCGGGCGCGATGGAACTGGCGCCGTCGCTCGGCCTCAGCCACCGCATCGTCGATCTTGTCGATTCCGGCCGCACTCTGAAGGAGAACGGGCTGGTCGAGATCGAGCACATCGCCGACATCACCTCGCGCTTCATCGTGAACCGCGCCGCCCTCAAGACGCGGCCCGAGCGGGTCGGTCACTGGATCGACCGTTTCCGCGAGGTCGCCGCAGGGGCCGCACGTGCCGCTTAGGCTCGACGCCTCGGCGCCGGGTTTCGAAAAGGAATTTTCGGCCTTCCTCGGGCGCAATCGGGATACCGACGAGAATGTCGACCGCGTGGTCGCCGGCATCGTGGCCGACGTGCGCGCGCGTGGCGATGCGGCCGTCGTCGACCATACCGCCCGGTTCGACTGGGTAGGAATCACTGCCGCCAACATGCGCATCTCGGACGCCGAACGCGACGCGGCCGCGGCGCAGGTGCCGGCGGCGCAACGCGAGGCGCTGATCTTTGCGGCCCGGCGCATCGAGGCCTTCCATCGCGCGCTGATGCCGAAAGATGTCGACTTCACCGACTCCACCGGCACGCGGCTCGGTGCGCGTTACCGGCCGGTGGATGCGGCCGGCGTCTACGTGCCGGGCGGCACGGCGGCCTACCCGTCCTCGGTGCTGATGAACATCGTGCCGGCCAAGGTCGCGGGCGTGGGCCGCATCGTCATGGTGGTGCCGACGCCCGGCGGTACGCTCAATCCGCTGGTCATGCTGGCGGCCGCAATCGCCGGCGCCGACGAGATCTGGCGCATCGGCGGCGCGCAGGCGGTGGCGGCGCTTGCCTACGGCACGGAATCGATCAGGCCGGTCGACAAGATCACCGGGCCGGGCAACGCCTATGTCGCGGCCGCCAAGCGCCGCGTGTTCGGCCAGGTCGGCATCGACCTGATCGCCGGCCCCTCCGAAATCCTCGTGGTGGCCGACCGGCACAACGATCCGGCCTGGATTGCCGCCGACCTGCTGTCGCAGGCCGAGCACGATCCGTCCTCGCAGTCGGTGCTGATCGCCGACGATGCGGCTTTTGCCGACGCCGTCCTGCGCGCTGTGGAGGCCGAGCTGAAGACGCTTGCCCGTGCCGAGATCGCCGCGGCGAGCTGGCGCGACAATGGCGCCGTGATCCTGGTGCCGGACTTCTCCGCCGCGCCGCCCATCGTCGACGCCATCGCCGCCGAGCATGTCGAGCTGGCGATGGAGATGGCGGAGGCCGAGGCTTTGTCGCAGAAAATCCGTCATGCCGGCGCGATCTTCCTCGGCCGCCACACGCCGGAGGCGATTGGCGACTATGTCGCCGGCACCAACCATGTGCTGCCGACCTCGCGCGCCGCGCGTTTCTCCGGCGGGCTGGGCGTCTCCGACTTCCTGAAGCGGACGTCGCTGGTTGCCTGTACGCCGCAGTCGCTCGCCGCCCTCGGCCCGTCCGCCGTGGCGCTCGCCGAAGCCGAAGGGCTCGGCGCCCATGGCCGTTCGGTTTCGCTCCGGCTGGGACGCTAGCAATGCCGGCCGGGACGACCGACAAGACGCGGCGCATCGTCGACGTCGTGCTGGACGAGGAATCGGTCGCCCGCCGCGCGCCCGAAGTCGAGCATGAGCGGGCCGTCGCGCTGTTCGACCTGATCGAGGAGAACGACTTCCACCTGGTAGGCAGCCAGCCCGGCCCCTATCACCTGCGCATCGGCATCTTCGAGCAGCGCCTGGTGTTCGACGTCCGCAACGAGGCCGACGAAAAGTTGCGCGACATCGTCCTGTCGCTGACCCCGTTCCGCAAGGTCGTGAAGGACTACTTCCTGATCTGCGAGAGCTACTACGCCGCCATCAAGAAGCTCGG
>JBILYJ010000580.1:0-3355 GCA_044377795.1 Reyranella sp.
GTGATCGACGGCCGTCACCGCCTCTCGATCACGGCGCCGGCCGGCTACCGCTTCTGGGGCGAGGCCGACGTCGCGCTCGCAGTCGGGACGCGCCTGCAGCCGCAGCAGCAGAACTGGGGCCTCGACGACACGCTGAAGATCATCCGCATTGACGCCGACAGCGAGGAACTGGACCGCCATCGCAAGCCAGAGATCGGCATCGTGGGCGATGCCACCGCAACCCTGAAGGTGCTGGCCGATCGCCTGGAAAAGCACGCCCGCAGGCACAGCGGCCGGGCCGCGCATGTCGCCGGGATCAAGGCGGCGGCCACGAAGAAGATTCACGAGACGCTGGCGCCGCAGATCGCCTATCTCGAGGCGATCCGCAAGGCG
This sequence comes from Reyranella sp., assembly GCA_044377795.1. Classification (GTDB taxonomy): domain Bacteria; phylum Pseudomonadota; class Alphaproteobacteria; order Reyranellales; family Reyranellaceae; genus Reyranella. Next base: position 373 of record JBILYJ010000580.1, read on the forward strand.
CTGCCCGACGACGGCATCCTGGTCGATGAGCTGACGCAGATCGGCTATGCCGCACGCTTCGCCTGGGCGAGCTACGGACCGCGCACCTTCCTGTCCCCCGGCTATCAGGGCACGCTGGGCTGGGGCTATGCCACGTCGCTCGGCGCCAAGGTCGCCAGGCCCGATACGGCGGTCGTGTCGATCAGCGGCGACGGCGGCTTCATGTTCACCGCGATGGAGATGGCGACGGCGGCCCAGCACGGGATCGGCGTCGTGGCGGTCGTGTTCAGCGACGGCGCCTTCGGCAACGTGCGCCGCATCCAGCAGCAGTCGTTCAACAACCGCACCATCGCCACCGAACTGCGCAACCCCGACTTCGTGAAGCTGGCCGAGAGCTTCGGCGTCGACGCGGTGCGCGTCGCCTCGCCCGACGAACTTGGCACCGCCATCGCGCGCGGCATCGCCAAGGGCGCGCCTCTTTTGATCGACTGCCCCGTCGGCCAGTTCCCCGACCCGTGGCCGCTCGTCACCCTGCCGCGGATCAGGCCGCGGAAGGATTAGGCGACCTGTTTATTTGCCCTGATGTCGGCCAGCAGGTTCATGGCGTGCGCCTGGTCGGCGATGCGCTTCGAGGTGAAGCGCGGGTCGAGGGCGGGCGCGACCAGCAGGAGGTGCTTCGCGAGGAAGTCCGGCAGCGGCGGCGGGTCGCTCTGCTCCTCCGGCATCTCGACTTCGGCCATCGCGAAGTAGGTCGAGCCGTCGTCGCGCTTGAAGAAATCGACGTCCCAGTGATAGCGGCCCTCGGTCCACGAATAGCGGACCTTTACCAGCGTCTCCCTGCGCTCGGTCCACAGGCGCGCGAAGTCGACGGCGCTCAGCCCCGTCTCGATCTCGACGACCTGGCCGTCGATCGTGCGCTTGTAGGTGAAGAGGTGCGTGGTCTCTCCCTGGCCCTCCAGTGAGCGGATACGAAGCCCCGGCGCATCGAGATAGGCCTGGCGCAGCAGATGGCGCGCCACGCCCGGCCTGCGGGAGAGCTCCGGCTCCAGGCCGCTGGCTTCCTCGTTGAGCACAAATTTGCGTTCGTTTTCGATGGGCATGCTAAAACCGTCGCCATGGCTACACAGACAATCGACGACTTGCCGACGCCCGCTCTCATTCTCGACCGGGCGATCCTGCGCCGCAACCTCAAGCGCATGAGCGAGCGCCTGCGTCTTGCAGGTGTCATGCTGCGGCCTCACCTCAAGACTGCGAAGTCGGTCGAGATCGGCCGCATGGCCGTCGAGGGGCACGACGGGCGGATCACGGTCTCGACCCTGGCGGAGGCGCGCTACTTCGCCGACGGCGGCTTCAAGGACATCCTCTATGGCGTCGGCATCATCCCGTCCAAGCTCGGCGCGGTGACGGAGCTGCGCCGGCGCGGCGTCAACCTGCGCGTCGTCACCGACAATCTCAGCGTGGCCCAGGCCATCGCGGCCGCAGCCAAGGACGGCGACACCTTCTCCGTGTTCATCGAGATCGACAGCGGTGGCGGCCGGGCGGGCCTGCCCTATCCTGCCCTGCCCGGGCTTCTCGACATCGCGCGCGTCCTGCATGAAGCGCCGGGCGTGGAACTCGCCGGAGTCATGACACATGCCGGCCACTCCTATCACCAGAGCACACCCGACGGCATCGCCGGCGTGGCCGAGCAGGAGCGCCTCGCCATCGTGACCGCGGCAGGGAAACTGCGCGATGCCGGCATTCCCTGCCCCATCGTCTCGGGCGGCTCGACGCCGACGGCGATGCATTCGAGGGACTTTACCGGCATCACCGAGATGCGGCCGGGCGTCTATGTCTTCAACGATCTCGACCAAGAGTATATCGGCTCGTGCGACGCCGGCGACATCGCGCTCTCGGTGCTGGCCTCGGTGATCGGTCACTATCCGCACCGCAACCAGCTGCTGGTCGATGCCGGCGCGCTGGCGCTGTCCAAGGACATCAGCGCCCAGGAATTCCAGCCCAAGGTTGGATACGGCACCATCGCCGATCCGCCGGCCGCCGGCATGGCGGTGATCGAATGCTCCCAGGAACACGGCTTCGTCGCCGCGGACGATCCCCTGCCCTACGGCAACCTCCCGGTCGGCGCGCGCGTCCGCATCCTGCCCAACCATGCCTGCATCACCGCGGCGGCCTACGACCGCTACTACGTCGTCGACAGCGACCTCGACGGCGGCAGGTCGGTCGTCGACGTCTACGACCGCATCAACGGATGGTGATCTTCCATTGTCATACTGAGCGAAGCGAAGGATCTTGCGTCGCCTAGGGAGTCCTTCGGTCGCTCGGCTAGGTCCTTCGCTTCACTCAGGACGACCTGTAGCTAAAGCGAACTGACCGTGTGGCCGCCGTCGACGGTGATGATGCTGCCGGTCATGAACGCGCCCGCTTCGGAGGCGAGCAGCAGCAACGCACCGTCGAGATGCTCGGGCTGGCCGATGCGGCGCTGCGGGATGCGGTCGATCAGGCGCTGGCCGCCCGGCGTCTTCCAGAAGTCGCTGTTCATCTCGGTTTCGATGTAGCCAGGGCAGATCGCGTTGACCCTGATCTGGTAGCGCGCCCACTCCATGGCCAGCGCCCGCGTGAGATGGATCAACCCGGCCTTCGAGGCATTGTAGGGCGCCACCTGGCCGATCGTGCGCAGGCCCAGGATCGAGGCGATGTTGACGATCGAGCCCGGCCGCTTGGCCGCCACCCAGCGCTTGCCCGCGGTCTGCGTCATCAGCCAGGCGCCGCGCAGGTTGGTGTCGACCACCGAATCCCAGTCCGCTTCGGGCATGTCGAGTGCGGGCTTCACGATCGAGATACCGGCATTGTTCACCAGGATGTCGAGCGGTCCCAGCGTCGCCTCGACCTTGTCGAAGGCTGCCGCGATCGATTCCGCCGACTGCACGTCGAGATCGACGGCGACGGCCCTGGCGCCACCCTGCTGCAGTTCCGCCTGCAGAGAGGCGAGCCGGTCGGCACGTCG
>JBILYJ010000581.1:0-3351 GCA_044377795.1 Reyranella sp.
TGCGCGAACAGATCGGCCGTGTCAGCGTTTGCCCGCGTGGTTCCGCCGCTGGCGGCGTTGCCGATCGTGCCGTCGTCGACTTTCACCCAACCGGGGAGAGAAGTGCTCGCCCTCGAGCTGATGCGATAGTCACCCGTCTCCCAGCCCTGCGCCGTGTTGAGATATTCCACGCGCCAGGTGTCGGATGCCTGATCCCATACGACATCGAAGCGGGCACCGCCGGGGATCGTCTTCGACGCGCCATCCATGCCGCCCTCGATGCCGTCGCCAGCTGCCGGGGCCAGGACGATGCCGTACTGGCCGCCCGAGGTCAGGCCAAGGCCGCCGACCCTGAATCCATGCCCGACGCCGGTCGCATTGCTGGCCGGCAGTGTCAGGGTCCGGGCGACAGCAGCATTGTCGAACGTGAAGATGCCGGGAATGTCGGCAGCGGCAATCGTCTTGTTCGCGGCACCGATGGCCGTCCACGGCCTGCGGGCGTCGGGGAAATAAGCGTCCTTCACGACATCGTAGACGCCGATGCGGGTGTTCGTGGCGGCTCCGGTGGCCAGCCGGTCGATCCACGAGACGGCAAGACCAGCGGCATGGTCCCACCAGCGCGCGCCGGTGCGAACCCACCACGGGCGGGCTGCTGCCAGGTTGCCTGCCAGCAGTCCACCGAGGGCATCGGCACTGGCGATCGAGAAGATGTAGTAGACGTCGGAGGCCTGCCAATCGATCGCCGCACCCGCGTTGCTGCTCTTCCTGACCGTGCGGGTGAGCGTGCGTGGTGGTCCGATGGTGAGCGTCCCGGTGCAGAACTCCCACCTGGTCTTGGCGAGGTTCGAAACGAAGTAGGCAACCGTGTCGCCGTTGGCAAAATCCTGCGCAAAAGTGCGCGAGTAGCCCACGGCGCCGACAAGCGTGTAGCTGCCGGTCCCCGTGGTCGACGAGGACTCCATGACTGAATCGGCAAACATCGGTGCCTCAGAGTTTTTCGAGGAGGGTGAAGGTAAAGCCCCACATCATCCGGCCATTCAGGAACAGCGGCCGTGGGGTGAAGTCGTGGCTGCCGGTGAGCAGGAGCCCCTGCATCGACCAGGTATGGAAGCGGGCAAGCTCCCCGGGGTCGAGGCAGCAGATCAGGTCGCCCGCCAGACCATTCAGCCGGGCGAACTGCATCGCGCCATCATGGGCCTCGTCCTGATCCATCGAACCGAAAGGCAATACGAAGCGCCGCTTCCGGTAAGGTCGGGGATCGGTGAAGGTTTGCCCGTAGGGCGTCGGCTCCTGGACATCGTCCGGCATCCACCCGACCGCGCCGCTAAAGTCGCAGTTGAGTGAGGGCTGGAAGGCGACACCCAGCACCAGTCGCCCGGCCTCGATATAGTTTGTCATCGGCGCAGGGTCGGCGAACTCGATGCGCCACCAGCGATGGTCGCCGCTGGAAGTCCAGCGCACCAGGGCAAGATAGTGCGCCCAGGCCGCGTCGACCGGCTTTACGCCGCCCGCCCAGACGCTCTGCCAGCCGGTGTCCGATGCCGCCGTGCCCCCGACGTCGGCCAGGGCCGCGTATCCCCTCACCCGCCACAGACCGGCTCCGCTCAGATTATGGCCGACGATAGCCGCCGCATTGCAGCCCAGCCCCGACGCCAGGGTGATGTCGATGGATTGCCCGGTAGTCGAGGTCGAGCGCCACTTCTTGCTGGGCTCCGGGCTCTGCAGATTGGACACCGGCAGCGTCGTCACCGCGCTGCTGGCCACCAGTGTGGCGAGGTCACTGTCGCGCGGCGACAGCAGCAGGACGCGCTCGGCCCTGCCGGCGGACATGGCATAGGGCGCCACGGCGATCGCCAGCGCGCCGTGGGGATACGGGAATGTCATGGGCCGCCTTAGTCTTCGGAAGGCTCCAGTGCGGGCGGAAAGGATGGATCGGCGCTATCCAGACGAGGGAGCGCCGCCAGGAATTCGGCGTGCATCGCATAGGCCGGATGATCCAGCACGCCGGCCGGCAGGATGAACACACCACCCTGCCGTTCGATGGGTTCCAGCGCATACGGCGGCGACGCCGGACCGCGCACATGGGCCGCCTCCTCGTTGGTGAGGACGATGAACACCGACATCAGACGTTTGCTCCCACGGCAGTGGCCCACGCCTGCACGGCGTTGTACTGCGCCAGCTCCTGCGCCGCGCTGAGGGTGGCGCCCACGGTCATGAAGCCGATCGACGTGGCGCGAGGCGACGTAAAGACACCTGCGTTGTTGTATCCGCCGACAAGGATCGGGACGATGGGCAGGCTTGCCGAGCCGAACGCCGTCGGAGCGACGGCCTGCACCATGGCAACCCCGTTCTTGTAGGCGTAGCTGTTGGCACCGGACGCCGCATCGCGCGAGCCGGCCGTGTAGCCCGCGCTGGTCGCCGCAGGAAGCGTGTAGGTCCCGGAAGAGGAGTTGACGTCGAGATAGGCCACGCTGGCGTTGCGCGGACGCACACGAAGCGTTCTGTTCGAGCTCGAACTGGCTCCCGCCGCATAGAGGTTGCCCGACAGATTCTCGCGCAGATAGATCGCGAGACGAGTATTTTGCGTGGTTGCGGCTACCGAGTGCGTCGCGGGAATGAATCCGGTGTTGAGATATCTGGAGGTGCCGTCGGTCGCAAAATGCCGGCGTGCCGTGAATACCGGTGCGTTGACCAGTGTCACGGTGCGCCGCTGCTTGAGCGACACGGTCGCCTGGATCAGGTTCTCGCCCCAGAACGGCCAGTAGTCGTCGGTCAGCGCCCAGGCACCGCCTGCCTTCTCATCCACCACGAAGCGCGACGCGATGGACAGGATGGCAACGGAGACGCTGCCGCCGGCGGCGATGATGGTGTCTCGCCACGACAGTACGTCCGCATCCACCTGCCCCATGACGCCGAGGCGGCGGGCAATCGAACTCATACTGGACCCTCGCCTAGTAGTTCTGCGCGACGATCGACATCAGCCACGTCGTACCACCGTCGAAGGTCACGAAATTGAGCAGGTCGCGGGTGCCGTTGGTGCTGGATGGGGTGTAGGTGCCGTTCAAGGCGGTGACGCTGCCCGGCATGGTCACGGTGCGGGCAGTGCCGTCGGCGGTAAATTCCACCGTGAAGCCCGAGGCGAAGCCTGGCAGCGCGTTGGCGATGGTGATGGTCGTCACGTTGGCGTTGAGTGCAACTTTGTGGATGGTGCCCAGAAGCAGGTCTAGAGTCAGGGCGCCAGCCGAGATGGTCGGTGCGTTGACCGCTTCGAGAGAGCCCAGGAGGGTGAGCACGGCTGCCGGCGCCACGAGCGAGATCGTCTTGGTGCCAGCCGAGAAGGACACGGCGGCACCGGTGCTGGATTTGAGGGGG
>JBILYJ010000582.1:0-3347 GCA_044377795.1 Reyranella sp.
TGGTGGGCAACATCCCGATCCCGCCGCTGGTCACCGAGGCGCCGATGTACGAGCGGCCGTGGATGCTGACGCCCCTGCCGCCCGAACTCGACGCCGCGACGGTGCCGGCGCCGACCGACTGGAAGGCCTCGCTGCTCACCCTGATGAGCTGCCCCGATCTCGCCAGCAAGGCGTGGATCTGGCACCAGTACGATCATCTCATCATGGGCAATACGGCGATCCGCCCGCAGGGCGGCGACGCGGCGCTCGTCCGCGTGCCGGGGGCGCCCAAGGCCGCGAGCCACAAAGGCCTCGCCATGACGTCGGACTGCACCCCGCGCTACGTGCAGGCCCATCCCGAGACCGGCGGCCGCCAGGCCGTGGCCGAGGCGTGGCGCAACATCACCGCGGTCGGCGCCCGGCCTCTCGCCGTGACCGACAACATGAACTTCGGCAATCCGCAGAAGCCGGAGATCATGGGACAGTTCGCCGGTGCCATCATGGGCATGGCGGAAGCCTGCACGGCGCTCGACTTCCCGGTCGTGTCGGGGAACGTCTCGCTCTACAACGAGACCGAGGGCCGCCCCATCCTGCCGACCCCGACCATCGGCGCGGTGGGCGTGATCGACGACATTGCGACCTCGGCGGGCTCGCGGGTCTCCCAGTCCGGCCTTGCCCTGGTGCTGATCGGCGAAACGAAGGGCTGGCTGGGTCAGTCGATCTACCTTCGCGAACTGCATGGCCGCGAGGAAGGCGCTCCGCCGCCGGTCGACCTCGCCGTCGAGCGCCGCAACGGCGACTTCGTGCGCGGCGAGATCGTCGGCCGCCGCGTCCATGCCTGCCACGACCTCTCGGACGGCGGCCTGCTCGTGGCGCTCGCCGAGATGTGCCTGTCGGGAGGCACCGGCGCCTGCATCAAGCTGCCCGCCAGCGACGTCGCGCCCCACGCCTATCTCTATGGCGAGGACCAGGGCCGCTACCTGATCGCCACCGACGACGGCCCGGCCCTCGTCGAGGCCGCCCGCAAGGCCGGCGTACCTTCCGTGCTGCTGGGCTATTCCGGCGGCCCGGACATCTCGGTCGACGGGCTCCTCACCGTGCCGCTCCAGGAGCTGCGCGACGCCCACGAGAACTGGCTCCCCGGCTACATGAACAGCGCCGCCTGAGGCCAACGAGAAGGATCGTCACAATGCCGATGCACGCCGACGACATCATCCGCCTGATCAAGGAAGGCATCCCCGACGCCGAAGTCGAGATCCAGGACCTCGCCGGCGACGGCGACCACTATGCCGCCACGGTGGTTTCCCCCGCTTTCGCCGGAAAATCCAAGATCCAGCAGCACCAGATGGTCTATGGCGCCCTGGGTGGCCGCATGGGGGGCGTTCTCCATGCCCTCAAGCTGACCACCATGGCGCACAGGCCCTGAACGCCTTATATTCACACAACCCCGCGCCCCCGGTGGCGCTCTACGGAGATCGATCATGAGCGAACCCCAGGTGTTCGAGCGTATCCGCGACGAGATCGGCAAGAACGACGTTCTGCTGTTCATGAAGGGAACGCCCGTGTTTCCCCAGTGCGGCTTCTCGGCCGCGGTGGTCGACGTGCTGAGCCAGCTCGGCGTGAAGTTCCACGGCGTCAACATCCTCGTCGATCCGGAACTGCGCCAGGGCATCAAGGAATTCAGCCAGTGGCCGACGATCCCCCAGCTCTACGTGAAGGGCGAGTTCATCGGCGGCTGCGACATCATCCGCGAAATGTTCGAGACCGGCGAGTTGGAGCAGGTCTTCAAGGAAAAGGGCGTGGCGCTGGCCGAAGCCGCGTAACACCTTCCACACAGTTCTGATCTTGTCGAAACGGGGGCGCTCAGGCGCCCCCGTTTTCGTTCGAGCGCGCTACTCCAGCGGTGCGCTCTCCATTGAGTCACTCGAATATCACAGCCTGATTGAGGCCTTGGAACCGTCCGACATCGAACGGTTATGGTATCGCAGTACCACACATGGATATCGACGATGTCGCGAGGTCGGTACCTGCGTTGAGGCCGGAGGGGGCTGTCATGTCGAACGGAACTTTCACGAAGTTTCTGGACGCGCTGCGGGCGTTCGAATCGGGTGTCGACTACGATCGCTACCTCTCGGGACAGATCACGGAGGGCCAGATCCGGAGCTGGGTGGGCGATGCCAACTGGAACGCCTACCAGGCCGGCCAGCTCTCCTGGCGTGACATGCAGTACACCTCCGTGAATTCGCTGGGCTTCGTCGGCTATCAGTTCGGCGAGCCGCTGCTCATCGACCTCGGCTACTATCTGGACAATACCGGCAACCTGTGGACCGGCCGTTTCACCGGCAAGAACGGCGTCGACAGCTTCGCCACGCTCAAGACCGATATCCAGGAAGCCATCATCCTCGATGCCTTCGGCTACAACCTCAACGTCATCGAGAGCGGGCTCGAGGCCAAGGGCACCAGCCTCGACGCGCTGATCGGCAGCCAGCGCACCTATGTGGACACCACCGGGCAGAGCGTCACCGTCACGCTCACCCTCACCGGCATTCTTGCCGCCGCCCACCTGCGGGGGGCCTGGGGCACGCTGGACCTTCTCAACAATGGCAGCGCCTCGGCCGACGAGTACGGCACCTCCATCCTCAAATACATCCAGCAGTTCGGTGCCTACGACACGCCGAGCTATTCGACCCTCATCGCCGCCCATCTGACCGGCAAGACACTCTCCCTCGCCGAGGAGCTCTGGCACGACGACTTCAACAATGACGGCGTCGTCTCCGACTACGCTGGCTGGGACGGCACCCAGGCGGACGGCGGCTCTACCGGCGGAGAGGCAGGTGGCGGCGGAGACACGGGTGGCGACGGTGCGGCCACCGTGACCACCATCAGCTGGATGTGGGGCGCCAATACGGTCCTAGCCTTCGACCCCGACCTCGACGTGCTCGATTTCGGCTGGTTCCAGAAGGACAATTTCTCAATCGCCGAGGTGGCCGGCTCGGTCGTCGTCACGATCGCCGGCAACAACCAGACCTACAAGCTCGACGGCGTGACGCTCGCCGAGCTGAGCATGGACAATATCCGCGCGAAGGACGCGGGCACGGCCCAGGAATGGGTCGCCGCCTTTGACGTGGCGGAGCCGGCGATGCCCAGCCTGTCCATCGCCGACGCGGCGGTGAAGGAAGGCCACTCAGGCGTCAAGTTCATGACCTTCACCGTGACGCTGTCTGCGGCGGCGGCCAGCCCGGTCACGGTCGCCTATTCCACCGCTGACGGCACCGCCACGTCCGGCAGCGACTATGTTGCCGCGAGCGGCAGCCTCACGTTCGCGGCCGGGGAAACGTCGAAGACCATCACCGTGAAGGTCAAGAGCG